>JBILET010000166.1:0-4248 GCA_044351935.1 Bdellovibrionota bacterium | reverse complement strand
CGGTATGGAATTCATGGCCGTTAGCTGTGCTCACTACGATACTGACCGATTTGGAGCTGCGCTTCCAAGGTTTACCCCCAGACAATCTGATCTTTTGATGGTAGTGGGAACAATTAACCACAAGTTAGCACCTGTTTTGCTTCGTGTTTACGAGCAAATGGCAGAGCCTAAGTGGGTTGTCGCGTTTGGAGCCTGCGCTTCTTCTGGCGGATTCTATGACAATTATACAACTGTTGCAGGAATCGATAAAATTATCCCAGTTGATATGTACATTCCAGGTTGTCCACCTAGACCTGAAACTGTGCTTGATGCATTGATGCATCTTCAAAAAAATATTCAACGCTCGCACCAGTCAGTAATTGCTGATCACGGAGGAAAACAACCTCACCCAGAGCTGCCTGTGTTCTTAGGTGATCCGATTGATACTAGGCTAAGTAAGCCGCTGTAATTTTTTCTATTAAAAATTTAAAACAGAAATTGCATGACATTTAAAGTATCCTGTCTAGTTTCTGTTTATAACGGCATAGACTTTGTATACGGTTGTCTAAATGACTTAGTAAACCAAAGTCTTTATAAGCAGGGAAAAGCGGAAATAATAATTGTTGATAGTGCTTCTTCGGATAATATCTGGGGAATTGTAGAAAGATTCAAAAAAGATTTTCCTAACATTCAGTACGTACGAACAGATGATCGTGAAACCTTGTATGCTGCTTGGAATCGGGCAGTTGAGCTCTCAAAGGGACAATACTTAACCAATGCAAATACTGATGATCGACATAAAGATGATTTTTTGCAGGTGTTAAGCGATAACTTAGATAAGTTTTTAGATGTTGATTTAGTTTACTCAGATGTTTATCAGTCAGAAGTTGCTAATCAAACTTTTAACGAATCAAGCAATTCTGTCACGCTAAAATACCCACAATTTAGCTTTTCTGATGTGCTTTTTCATTTTCAATTTGGATGCCAACCGATGTGGAGGCGCTCATTGCATGACAAAATCGGGATGTTTGATCCTTCGATGAAAGCTGCAGGTGATTGGGATTTTAATTTTAGATTTAATTTAGCTGGCAGAGTCGCAAGACATGTAGGTGGCGTATATGGACTATTTTATAAAAACCCAAACTCTGTATCGGTTGTAAATAATGCTTCTACTGTTGAGCAATCCCAGTTGCGAACCAAATATATCACTTATGAAAATATTATTCGTCTTTTAGAGTTAGACAAAGTTGATGTTAAAACTAACGACAGTAAATCCGAAGCTTTGTGTGAACTTGCTCTTAAAGCTTTAAGAATGCGGCTTCCTTGGGAACATGATCAAATATTTTCTGATGTTGGATTAGCAAAAGCATTTTTTGAAACCGCGTTGCAGCTTAATCCAAATAATTTAAAAGCATCGGAAGGAATAAATCAGTGTCAAAAGCTTATCTAAGCTTAGATAACTCATTTCCGCAAATAATCGCAGCATGAGTATATGACAAAGCTGCATCTGTTGAAGCGTCTAAGTTTTTTGCGATGCCATTTTGTAATGTAGAAACAATTGTTTTTAGATCTTCAATACGCAACACTTTATTACCCGTATAGTGTTTAAAAATTGCAGTCTTAGATAATGGAATTCCGCTTTTAACATCATGTTCGATAGCGCTAACAAGTTCCTCTGCCGTGGCTTTGTGGCCATTTATTGATTGGATTTCTAAGTTAAACAGAAAAGAACAACTTTCAAGACCACTTTTTGCTACTGCTGACATGAAAACTTACTCCTTTGGGCTTCCTCTTAAAATAGTACTATCATGGGTTATGCGACCCTAACGATAAATGAGACTGTCGACCGAATGCCTATTCTTGTTTAGAATTGGGGTCTAAAATCAAAAATAGCATAAAAAAAGAACCTGCTACCTTTTAACATTTTGAAATTATTAAGTATTTTATGGCGGTTTTGGACGCTTCTATATTAAAGGAATCTCGGGATAGGTACCTAACTTATGCCTTAAGTGTTGTCTCTGGTCGTGCTTTGCCTGATGTGCGCGATGGTTTAAAGCCTGTGCAAAGGCGAATTCTTTACGCGATGTATAAGAATTTGCACTTAAAACCTACGGCTAGTCACTTAAAGTCAGCAAAAATTGTCGGGGAAGTTTTAGGTAACTACCATCCTCATGGTGATTCGGCTTGTTATGAAGCTATGGTGCGGATGGCACAAGACTTCTCGCTTCGTTATCCACTTGTTGATGGTCAAGGTAACTTTGGTTCATTGGATGGTGATTCTGCGGCAGCATATCGTTATACCGAAGCAAAGTTAACTGAACTTGCTCTAGAAGTAGTCGGAGAAATCGACGAAGAAACTGTAGATTTTCGTGATAATTTTGACGGAACTCGTGTAGAGCCAGTAGTTTTTCCAAGTAGAGTTCCAAATCTATTAATTAATGGCGCATCTGGAATTGCAGTTGGTATGGCAACAAGCATTCCTCCTCATAATTTAAAAGATGTGATCAAAGCAGTTTTACTTGTTGCAAGTGAGCCAGATGTTTCTAATGCAAAATTAGTGACTCAACTTAAAGGCCCAGATTTTCCAACTGGATGTGCAATTCTAAATACTAAAAAAGAATTAGATGAGATGTACGCAACTGGTCGCGGAAGCGTTCGTATGCGCGGTACTTGGAAAACCGAAGATCTTGATAGAGGAAAAAAAGCGATAATCATTGATTCGATTCCTTATACTGTTAACAAAGCACAGCTTGTAGAAAAGATTGCTGGTTTGATAATCGATCGCAAATTACCACAGCTTCAAGATATCCGTGATGAATCTACAGATGACATTCGAATTGTTTTAGAGCTTTCATCTGGTGCCAATGCCGATCTTGCAATGGCTTATTTATTCAAAAATACAGCCCTAGAATCTAACTTTTCGATGAACCTTACAGTGCTTGTTCCAACTTCAAGCGGAAACCTAAAACCAGAAAATCTTCCTCTTAAAGGTTGCCTAGAGCACTTCCTTGAGTTTCGCAAAGAAGTAGTTGCTAAACGCCTAGCTTTTGAAAAGAAAAATCTTCTTGCTCGGATTCATATCCTTGAAGGGTTAGTTAAGATTTTTGATGCCCTTGATGAAGCAATTAAAATCGTAAGAAAAAGTGATGGCAGAACGGATGCTGCAACCAAACTTAAAGCTAGATTTAAATTAACGGATATTCAAAGTTTTGCGATCGTAGATCTTAGAATTTATCAACTTTCTAAAACTAATATTGATGAAATTCGCGCAGAACTTAATCTTAAGGAAAAACGAGTCAAAGAAATCGATAAAATTCTAGCTAGCAAAAAAGCAATCCTAGAAATTATTACAAAAGAGTTAGAGCAAATTGCCGAAAAATATGGCGATAAGCGTAAAAGCACTATCTCTAAAGATGATGATGTTGTTGAGTTTGATGAGTCTCATTACATTGTTAATGAAGATGTTTACGCAATTGTCACAGCTGATGGTTGGATTAAGCGTATTCGTCAAAATAATGAGCTTACTTCAACAAGACTTCGTGACGGAGACAGAATACTTCGCGCGCACCCACTTTCTACAAAAGATTCCGTTGTATTCTTTACAAACCTTGGGACGATGTATTCTCTACCAGTAACTGATTTTCCATCATCAAGTGGATACGGTGATCCAATACAGAAGATCCTGAAGTTTAAAGACGGAGAATCGATCGTTGAAAGTTACGGAGTAAAATCTGCAACAAGCTCTGCCCAAACCCAAATTCCTTTGATGGATAATTATCCTCACTTAATTAAGGAAAAAGATAAGATTCTTCTTGTATCTTCTAAGGGGCTTGGATTTACAACTTCAGTTGAAGGCACACTTGGGCTTAAGAAATCTGGCAAAAGAGTTATGAACCTTAAAGGTAATGACAAGCTTGTTGCAGCAGTGTTCCCTCAAAAAGAAATTGCAATGTTTACCGAGCAAGGTTCAGGACTATCGATTCCTAACACTGAGGTTGCATTCAGAGAAGGCTCGGCTGTAGGAATCCAATTGATGGGGGTTCGCAGTGATGATCAATTGGTATCTGTTGTTCCGCACAATGGTAAAGGAAAATTAATAGTATCTATGGACTCTGATAAGAATAAAGAAATTCAAGTATCGGAAGTTGTTAAAGGAAAGCGTGCACTTAAAGGTAATAAAGTAATTGCGCGTGGCAGAATCGTAAAAGTAGTTAGCGAGTAAAGATAATGTCAAAATCTTATAAAGCTGAAAGTATCGAAGTCCTTGAG
>JBILET010000165.1:0-4263 GCA_044351935.1 Bdellovibrionota bacterium | reverse complement strand
CCAGCAAAAACAATAAATATTCCGATCACATCAACAACATACAGCACTACGATAGAATGCGGTCAACCATATCGTGTTCAAGTAAACTTCCCACGTGGTGGATTTGTAGTCAGATCTAAGCCTGTTACTCACTCATTCTGGGTAACAAATGCAAGTCCAACAGCAACTGGGCGTTACTTTGGATTGTGGGCTACCTCAGTTACTAGCTCGTCTTCATCATCTTCGTCCGCATCGAAACCAAAATCTTCTAAATCAAAATCTTCTACGACTAAAACATCAAGTAGGAGTAAGTCATGAATAAACATTTAAAATTTATTATAGCTTCACTTCTATCTTTAAATGCATCTCAAGTATTTTGCCAAGATCATGAAGTATTGATTCCAAATGAGTATGTAATTGCTCCCCTAGTTCAAATAGAAGCTCTAAAAGAAAAAGCAATTGATACAGTATTAGCAGCCACTGATTCCGAAGCACAGATTGCAGATTCTTCCAAAGTAGGTGCACTTGTAAAAAGCGAATCCGAAGATCCTTGTAAGGAGCTAGTTTCGTACTATAGAGAACTGAGAAAAAACAATGAAACTGTTAGAAGAGTCATTTGTGAACCAAACGCAAAGTTACAAGCTCTTGAGACACCAAATGATTCTTACTATAGCATCATGAGTAGTTTACATAGACTGCAAATGCCAGCTGTTTGGGATCGAACTAAAGGTTCACG
This sequence comes from Bdellovibrionota bacterium, assembly GCA_044351935.1. Classification (GTDB taxonomy): domain Bacteria; phylum Bdellovibrionota_C; class UBA2361; order UBA2361; family JBIKWN01; genus JBIKWN01. Next base: position 3,548 of record JBILET010000165.1, on the reverse strand, counting down.
CGAAATTGTTTTAGCAGTTGTCGATTCGGGTATTAACTATAATCACCCTGATCTTGCTGCAAACATGTGGCGTAACGCTGGTGAAGTAGCAAATGACGGAATTGATAACGACGGAAACGGTTATGTAGACGACATCTATGGATACAACACATTCAGTGGTAATGGAAATCCTATGGATGACAACGGCCATGGTACTCACGTTGCTGGTACAATAGGTGCAGTTTCTAATAACGGACAAGGTGTTGCAGGAATTAACTGGAACATCCAAATGATGGGTATCAAATTTTTAGGCTCTGATGGATCCGGCAGTCTTTGGGGTGCAGTAAACGGACTTGTTTATATTCGCACCATGAAACAACGCGGTGTTAATATTATCGCTTCCAATAACTCGTGGGGTGGTGGCGGATATTATCAAACATTATATGACGAAATAGCCCGCGCGCGTGATGCAGGAATTCTGTTTGTTGCTGCTGCTGGTAACGATAGAAATAACAACGATTCAAATCCTTCGTATCCCGCTAGTTATCAGATATCAAATATAATTTCTGTTGCAGCAATTGTTCCAACTAGTGGAGCATTGGCAGATTTTTCAAACTACGGCGCATCATCTGTACACATTGCAGCACCAGGAGTAAGTATTGCAAGCACCTATTATGATGGTGGCTATAGATATCTACAAGGAACATCGATGGCATCGCCTCATGTTGCAGGTGCAGTTGCTCTATTAAAAAGCTACTCATCAGGTTTAACAATGAATCAAATTCGACAAGCGATTATTGATTCAGCTTCATACAACCCTGCTCTACAAGGAAAAGTTTCAACCAACGGAGAACTTAATATTCTTTCTGCACTTGCGCTCGTACCAAACAATCCATTGATCCCAGGTACTCCTACTCCAACAGCGACTGCAACTTTAACACCAACAAGAACACCAACTCCAACAGCCACGGCAACTGCAACAATTACACCGACTCCTACAGTAACTCCAACACCACGAGGTGGTAGTTATTCAGTAAAAGTCATAAACGATAACTCAATTGGATTGGCACAAGTTACAGTACGTGTTCAACCTGCATCCGGAGGCACTATACGCGAAGCTTCTACTGCTGCTGACGGCACAGCTTCTTTTGCAAATCTTCCAGGCGGAAACTACACAGTAACATTTATAAAGAGTGGTTATACATTCCGCTCAGCAGATTCTTCATTACGAGTTGACGGAAACATTAGCCGAGTAGTTACTGCTTCTAGATCAAACTATACGCTTAGAGTCACCGCGCTAGAGAAAAGTGATGCTTCAAAATTATCCGGCATAGAAGTAACTGTTTTCTCTGACGGAGCTCTGTTTGGCTCTGCAACAACAGACACAAATGGAATCGCATCGTTTACTATGCCATTTGGAATCGATTACCGAGTCGAAATCAACACCGATGGATACGGCGGTGAGGAGCTAAACGGAAGCTTAACTGGTAATGTGACTAGAACTGTGGCTTTAGGTAGATAAAATAGATAATCGTTAAAAGTTTCTTTCGCTTAGCGGGGGAAGTTCAATTTGAATTATAGATATTGATTTCGGGGGAGCGCTTCCGCGCGCACATCCTGTGCGCTTTGTCGCTCTGAAATTGCTACTCGGACTCATGTCCTCGCTACGCAATTTCAAGTCCCCCAAATCAACATCTATAATTCAAATTGAACTTCTACTATGCGTAATATCAAAGATTGCTATAGTCATAATAGGTTTATAAACATCGCCCCGTAGAAGCGACAAAATTTAAGTTATAAATAATTTTCGGGGCTTGAAATTGCGTGCGAGGACAGGAGTCCGAGTAGCAATTTCAGAGCGACAGAGCGAGCAGGATGCTCGCGACGAGCGCCCCCGAAAATTGTTTATAACTTAAATTTTGTTGCTTCCCCCGCCTAGCTAAGAGACAGATTAAGACTCAATCCCTAACACGCTGACGAACATTTTTCTTTGGTCTAGGTTTCTTAGAAACTTTTCGATTCTCAACGCGAGAATATTTGGGCGCAGATGGATTAGAAGACTTTGTATTTTTACTAAACTTGTCAGGATTAAAAATCCTATCTTTTAACATCTGGTACTCTTTTTGAGTAAGCTTTCGAAGTTGCCCACCCTGTAAACTTCCCAAAGTAACAGGTCCGTGTTTAATCCTCTTTAAGCGCATCACAGGATGACCAACAGCATCAAACATTTTTCGAACCATTCGGTTTTTGCCTTCCCCAACTACTATAGTCAAAGAAGTCTCGTTGTCTTCGCTTGAATCTACTCTTACAGAAATAGCTTTTACGAAAGAATCTTCATCAATTTTAAGACCATTAGTAAGACGTCTTAAAGTTTTATCAGTAACAGAACCGCGCACACGCACTTCATAGACTCTTTCAAAACCAAACTTTGGATGCATCAGTCGGTTAGCAAGGTCACCATCGTTAGTTAAAATTAATAATCCAGAAGAATCATAATCAAGGCGACCCACAGGAAAATACGAAGCTTGATCTTTAGTTAAATAATCAGCAATTGATTTTCTACCTTCAGGATCTGAAAGTGTACAAACAACACTTCTTGGTTTGTTAAATAAAATTACACCTTTTTCAGGCATTCGAATCGTTCGATTCCCAACCTGTACGTGATCAACACCCAAAGTTACTTGAGCGTTCATCTCTTTAACTTGAATTCCATTTATCCGAACGCGGCCCTCTTTAATGATTTCTTCAGCACCACGCCGAGCGCACTCACCGCACTCTGCCAAATATTTGGTAATTCGAACTGTGCTTTTATTCGTTGACGGCGACACTTGTATTTTCTAGTTCTTGAGTTTGTGTATCATCTGATTCGTCATCACTTTCGCCTGGGTCACGCTCAAGTTCTGTAATTTCGCGCAAAGTTGGAAGCTCGGCTAATGATCCAAGGCTGAACAATTTTAAGAAATCTTCAGTTGTGCCGTACAGCGCAGGATTTCCAACCGTAGATTGGTGGCCAACGATTTTAATAATTCCGCGCTCAATAAGTGTCTTAAGAGTTGGTGTTGCGTCTACTCCGCGGATTGCTTCGATTTCACTCTTAACTATAGGTTGGCGATAAGCAACGATTGCCAATGTTTCAAGAGCCGCAACACTTAGACGTTTTGGTTTTTCCTCTTTAAGTCGTCTAACAATTTCAGAGTAAACAGGCTTTGTTCGAAGCTGAAATTTATCACCAATTCTAACTAACTCGATTCCAGTAGCAGCATTAGCAGAATATCTAGCAGACAAAATTTCTACAGCATTTGAAGCTAGAGCTTCATCACAATCAACAATTGATGCAATGTGTTCACACGAAAGTGGCTCACCACTTGCAAAAATTACAGCTTCAATTACCGGAACGACTTCGTCCAAAGACTCGAATGCAGGCAATTGCGAATCTTGGCTAAGTTCTTGTTGATTATCTATTTCTTGATTATCTGACTCACTCATTTACTACTCTTTGGTCTTTATCTTCATTGTTATCTTTTTCAGGCATGTCGAACTCAGAAGCAAGGGAAGCTTGCGAAAGTTGA
>JBILET010000164.1:0-4265 GCA_044351935.1 Bdellovibrionota bacterium | reverse complement strand
TGAAGTTTATCCTGCTAGCGAAGGATTTATTGCAGTAGCAGACAGAGGATATTCACAAGGACTTAGGCTAAATATTGACCACGGTATTTTTTACGAATTTGTTCCCGTTGATGAGCTAAACAAAGAAAATCCAACTAGGCATTGGGTAAGAAATGTAGAATTAGGAGTAAACTACGCAATCGTATTAACAAACGTTTCTGGCATGTGGAGTTATGTACTAGGAGACACAGTTAAATTTGTAGACCTTAATCCTGCTCGTATATTAATTACTGGACGAACTTCATATTCGTTATCAGCATTTGGGGAGCACTTGATTGCAGAAGAAGTAGAAAAAGCAGTTAGTAGCGCGGCTAAAAATCATAATCTTCAAATTACTGATTATTCAGTTGGGGCTTTATTTCCTAAAGACAAGGAAGATTTAGGAGGGCATTTATATATTATTGAGTTTGCTCAAGATGTACCTAATAAAAATCTATTAGATTTAATCTCTTCCGACATAGACAAAGTTCTTTGCGATCTTAATGAAGATTATGCAGCACATCGTGCTGGTGGTTTCGGATTAAAATCGCCTGAAATCACAGCAGTAAAATCAGGAACATTTGCAGCATGGATGAAATCGCGAGGAAAACTCGGAGGTCAGAACAAAGTACCCCGATTAATTTCGGACTCATCATTATTTCAGAACTTGCGGACTTTTATCCGTAACGATTAAGTTAATCTTTTAATTTCTTAATTTGAATCAAGCGTTTTACGTCAAGCTTATCTTGTGGTCTGTTAGCTAATTTTTTTAGTTTTATTAAATGCTCAAGGCTCACAACTTTGACATGAGTTTTACCAAGTTTAACTTTAACACCGTCCTTATAGGCTTTTTCAAAAGACAGCCCTTTAAGTTCATTTAGAATATCAACTCTATTTGGCTCTTTCCCGAAAATTAATAGTAATCCTGGTTCTGCGAAATTTTTTTCAGCTAGTGAAGATACTGGAGCTCCAAAATCTTTTAGGCATTTGAAAATCCTTTTTGCATTGGAGGTAGATGGATCAACCCAAATATCGATATCTTTAGTGTATCTAGGTTCGGCATGAACTCCATAAGCATAGCCACCTATTATCAAAAACCTGACTTTATATTCGTTTAACAATGAGAGTAGTTCGATCAAGTCTGAGTTCATTAGGGTTTCTTCCTTGTAATTCTATCAGTGATTCAGTTAATTTCCAGGTCTCAATAAACTTTTGTGAATAACTCATTTTTAGAAAAGTATCTTGCAGTAATTTAAGCTCATCAAGGTCGGCAAGTTTTCCCGCGTAATACAACTTCCATTTACGTTTATTATTTTTAGTCATAGAAATATATTACAAGGTAACTTTTACTTTATGAACTTTACCAGAAACCGCATCTGACGACATAACCTTTAGATCTGGTAAATCTTTTCCATCTATCGACATAGATGTTACATCCTTACCTTTTCCACTATTGTTCACAATTTGGATATCAAAGTGAGCATTCTTCCATTTTACTTGCATTGAACACTCTTTCCAGTCTTTGGGGATACAAGGCTTAACTGTAAAGTGATCGCCCTTAATTTTTAACCCCATTATGTGTTCAACTCCTGCTTGATACATCCATCCAGCAGATCCTGTATACCAACTCCATCCAGCTCGACCTTCGTGTGGAGCTGCAGAATATACATCACCACATAAAACATAAGGCTCGCATCTATATTTAGCAGTACCTTCTGCTGTTGCGGTGTGAAGAATTGGGTTAATTAAACTAAATAGATCGACTGCTGATTTACCATCACCCATTAATGCTGTAGCAATAATTACCCATGCAGATGCGTGAGTATATTGACCGCCGTTTTCTCGAACGCCTGGAAGATATCCTTTAATATATCCTGGCTCTTGAGGGCCCGTATTAAATGGAGGAGTAAATAGCTTTATTATTTTATGTTCTTTAGAAACTAGTCTTTCATAAACATTATTCATTGCTACTTTAGATCTTTCTGGATCGCCTAATCCAGAAATTATGCTCCAGCTTTGAGGTAATGAATCAATCTGACATTCTTCGCTGTCAGCGCTTCCAACAGCAGATCCATCGTCAAAGTATGCTCTTCTGTACCATGCTCCATCCCATGAGTTTTCTTGCAAAGATTTTACAAGATGATCGATTGCTTTTTTGTATCGCTCAACCCTAACTGTATCGCCGCGTGCTTCTACAATTGGAATAAAATTCTTAAGAACAGTTGCTAGGAACCATCCCATCCAGACGCTTTCACCTTTACCAAGTCGTCCGATTTCATTCATTCCATCATTCCAGTCTCCGCCACCAATTAAAGGAAGACCATGAGCACCCCAAACAAGGCTTCTGTCTAACATCAATAGGCATTTTTCATAAACACTACTTGTGTGTGGATTATGAGTTGGAACTATGTAAGCTTCCATTTCATGTTCTGGAAGAATAGGGCCATCAATGAACCCTGCTTGTTCATCTAGGATTGAAGTATCACCTGTAACATCGATGTATTTATTTGTAATTAAAGGTAGCCACAAATAATCATCCGAGATTTTTGTTCTTACACCTTTTCCTGTTGGTGGATGCCACCAGTGCTGAACATCACCTTCTGGGAACTGGCGACTTGCGTGTAATAATATCTGAGCTCGCACTAAATCAGGACGAGAATAAATTAAAGAAGCAGAATCCTGTAACTGATCTCTAAATCCAAATGCTCCTCCGCTTTGATAGAATCCTGTTCTTCCCCACAGTCTACAGCCAAGAGTTTGGTACAGAAGCCATCCATTGATCATAATATCAAAACTTCTTTCGGGGGTTTTGATTTGAACTGCGCTAATAGCTTGGTCGTAAAGTTGTTTGGTTTGTTTAATGGAATCGTGCGCTGAATTATGCTGTTGATACTGAGTAACTTTATTACGCATCAATTCAGTCGAAGTAGTATCTCCCATGAAGAACGATACTGATTCACTTGAGTTGCCTTCTAACGTAACAACTACTTTAATTACTCCACACGAATCAAAACCTCCGCCGACTTTACCAGATAATTTGCTAAACGTTCTGCTTAGACCTTTTTCAGCAATCCCAAGTTCAGCCAAAATTACAGGAGACGAAACATCGCGATTTCGGCCTATAAATTCAGATCTGCTGCTAGTAAATCCATCAATATCTGATGAGCTTCCCATAAATACTATACGGTTTCCAAAGTCAGCATTGTATTTGTTTTGAGCGTAAAGAACTTTTAGCTCTTTATCATAATCACTAACTATTTGAGTGTAAGTATCTTGTCTTTGAACTCCCAATACCCAGTTTGCGTACAAGTACAACTCTAATGTTCTAGGAGTTGGGGAGTGGTTAGTTAAATGCAGATTCCAATATTTTACGGAATCAACATCATCTACCGAAATTGACAACGTAGAAGTTATAGCTTCAACAGTAGTTACAAATTCAGTTTCGCCAAAACGATGGTGAACAATCACATCGGATTCAAGCGAGATTGGACGTGGAGTAGGGCACCAGTACGAGCCTGTTTTAGCATCGCGAATATAAATTACTTCGCCTAATGGATCGGAAACAGGATCATTGCTCCAAGGCGTAATTCTGTTTTCGCGGCTATTTTGGCTCCAAGTATAACCACCGCCACATTCTGTGATTAGAGTTCCGAATGTCGGATTAGCAATAACGTTAGACCAAGGCGCCGGAGGCAAGCTTGAATCATTTATGCTAAACGAGTAAGCCTTTCCATCCTCATCAAAGCTTCCTACTCCGTTAAAGAATTCGCCAACAGTTTTATTTGTGGTTATTGCTTCAGTGGACAAGAAATGTGGTGTCCGTTTTTTATTATAAGGAACCCAATTTAATTCAGTTTCATCAAGTTTTAATTGAGAAGCTAAGTTTCCTCTTAATCCACTTAATACAACACGTGCAACGGATTGAATTAAATCTTTTTCTTCTTCTGAAAGCTGGCTTGTATTTCTTACGAATATTCCGCCTTTTTTATCAATCATCGGGGCAGAGAAACTTGATTTGATTAAAAATTCAATTTCTTCCTGAGCTTGTTGTAAGTATCCACCTAGGTGTTCATTGAAAATTACAAGATCAAATTGGAAACCTCTGTTTCTTAAGTAATGATGAGCTTGAAGTAGCTCTTCAACTACTTTAGTTTGATTTTGTTCAGTGACTCTTACTAAACAAATTGGCAAATCCCCTGATATTCCAAATCTCCATAGCCCAGATTGTCCTAATCTATTTCGGGCAA
>JBILET010000100.1:0-5555 GCA_044351935.1 Bdellovibrionota bacterium | reverse complement strand
TATCGTTGGGGTGCCTTTAATAACCAAATTAATCCACTCGAAAGCTTTTTGTTCTACTGGATTAAAAGTTGATAAATATTTAGTTCCATTAAGAGTCGGGCGTTCAGAGGGGATCCGCTCAAAAACTCCCATCATCCAAATGCAAAGAATCGCAGCAATTATAGAAGGTATAGTAATCACTAAAGAAGCAAACTTAAAAAATCTATAAGATGTAATTGAGTACTTAATCGAATTTAATGACTCTATAATGTAAGCTAAGCTCACAATACCAAGTAGTGCCCAAATTAAATGATAAGTTTTAAAAGTTGTGTTCATTCTATCCATCAGATAAAAACACTCTGAAAGTGTGTATATAAGACCTGCTGCAACCGTTAATAATCCTAAGCAGCGGATAGAAATTTTTTCAAAATAATAAAAAGAGTGCGCTCCTATTGCGCAAAGTAATGTAGCAATAGCTAAAACACCCCAAGGAGCATCTGGTACATTTGCCAGATTTTTTGTGCATAGTCCTACAATAATCGGTATAAACGAAGTTATTGCGTATAATATTGCCCTTAAAATTCCTCCTTTATTTATCTGAATGATTTTTGAAGTCGCAAAAGCTAAAAAACTCGTCAGGATCAATAATATCCAGTGACCATGAATTTTGAATATTTGCGCAATCGTGTTGAATTCCTCCGGATAGACAAATCCCCAACTAGCCTTAGTTCCTCCTATTACAGTTAGGTGAAATGGAATAGACGTTAAAAGTGCAGAAATTAAAAGTATAATACTTAACGTGACAATTTTTGCTGCACGACGTAGGTCTTCTAATGCAACATCAAAAATTATTAAGTATAATCCAAGCCCGATTACAATTCCAAAACCAAGAAAATCCCAAGTATTAAGAGCGCATAACGTGCCCCAAATAAACCCAAGCCATAAAAGTTTTTCGGTCGAACGATAGTAGTCACCATTAATAACATTGCTTATAAAATTAACTCCCAGGACCAATGCAGCTGCAACAAAAGGTAAAGTAATTACATGGGCATGAAGGTCTGCAAATAACATGCTCCACAATGGATATTCATTCATTCCGGGACTAGTTAGTGTTCTGCTTGATGCCCAAAACAGGTCAAAACCAAGTTTTTGTTTTTTTATTAACCACAAATAAAGAACATCATAGTCAGCGGCTAATACAGCGATGGAACCAAGAGTAGCCGAGACCTTTGTTGAAAACCCAAGTCGAATAAAAATTGTTGATATAGTTACAACTAACAATGCAAATATTTGAGACAATGCAACACCAAAACCAAAATTAGCAGGCATTCCACTGAGTTTATGAAATAGTGAGATAATAAATGTCCCAAGATAATAATATCCAAGCGTATTTCCGCTTGCCCATGGATCTGAAGGTGGTAAATTTTCTAATCTTGTAAAGTAATTAAGAAAAGAAAAATCCATCGGTTTTTCTCCCCAATAAATTTCGGGATGAGAAGAGTAAATACAAAGAAACAGAATAAAACTTAGAACATATAAACCTTCAATAATTAAAATATCTTTCTTTTCTGGAGTGGGAATCCAAGATATGCGGGCATGAGATTTTATCGTTAACCAAATGCTAACGGCGCAGAACGCTGCCAAGATTAAGCATGATAGTAAGTCAGTAGATAAGTTTGTGCCTAATCCTAGTACCCATACAGAATAGCCAAAAACAATTATACCTACTGTTTTTGATACACCATACGCAGCAGTTCTTGGTAAAATCTGCAGCATAAATGGGTATGCCGCAAATTGACACAAGTAACCTAAGCTTAGCCAAATTAAAACATTAATTAATATATCCATGGGATTTCTTTTGTAGTTGCTTTTGTGACGGGTTCGAACTGACCATTTGGAAAATCATTTAGCATTTTAAAGACTGCATCACGACTAAATGCAGAAGTTTTTTTAAAGATATAAACCGCTGGATGATCATATACAGTAAAAGACTCAACGGCATTACGAGTATCAAAATCTATTCCCATAAAACTTGGCTTTCTTACAACAGCATGAACTAATTCGAAACCAAGTTGTCCGCTAAAGAGTTTCTCGTAGTAGATTGATGTAAAAGGGTAGCGTTTAATCAATCTTGGAATTGTTGCAAACTGTCTATTACTACTAATTGCTATGTAATCATTAGCTTGAAGATAGTCTGCAATATCATTTCTTTTTTTGTCCGTATCGACCTCATAGAAGTTGTATGATTTTTCAGTGTACATTCCACCAAAACCATCTTTACCGTCGACTCTTAAAGGAAGTGTATCATCCCACTGCTCTGACCCGATTACCGAGCCAACAGGTACATTTTCATAGATCCACCTACTTGCTTCAACGCGGCTATGTGGTTTGAAGTAAATTGAATGAAATGCGAATACCCAAATTAGAGCAGCAGCAGTCAACGAGTAACCAATAAATTTTCTTTTGCTGCTAAGATTTTGCATTAGCCACCAACCTGCAAGAACACAAGCAAAAGGATAGATAATAGATAAGTATCTACCGTAAGCAACAAATCGAGTACTTTGATAAAGTAAAAAGAATAGAACCCAAACAGACAAAATAGCTGATCTAAAATTTTTACGTCTAATTATTTCAGAAATACTGAATATAAGTCCCGCAAGGCAAAGCAGAGCAAGACCAGGACCCATTTCGAAAAAGAAAATTTGTCTAAGAGTGAAAAGAATTGGGGTTCTGCCTGCCCACTGAACGTTAGGTGGCCATTCGCCGCCATCTGTAACTTCTTTTATGCGTCGCATGTTGTCTATGAACTGCTCCGAGAACATAAATGAATTACCTGCAAACGCAGACGGCTGTCCAATTCTGAAACCTATAATCATCACCGTTATAAAAATGATGGTAAGTCCTAACCAAGTTTCCGGAGCAAATTTTCTCTGTTGTTCTCGACTTAAGTAGTCAGGAGAAATAAACAGTAAATTCCATCCAATAGCGATTATACAAATTGGTAAAAAGAAAACAGCGCTAATTTTGCAAGCTAATCCTAGACCTAATATGAAAGCAGATAATATAAAATAAGTCCTCGCTTTCCATGCGACTAATCTTGATGGAAAATCTTCGCTCAAAGATTTTCCCGCTAGCACAAGAAACACTGCGCAAAAAACAACCATCATGCCGACAAAGTTTTCAGTGCCCATAAATCTGCATAGCTGGATGTTTTGAACACTTAACGTTAGTAGACCCGCAGCAGCTAAACCTGCCTGTACGTTAAACAGCAGCCTTCCTAGTAAAAAAATTCCAAATATCGTTAAGATATCAACAAATCCGGATAGTGCTCTTCCAACTAGAAATATGTCGTCATATTTGTTTAACCCGGTAGCAACAGCTACAAGTTTGGTTATAGTTAATGGTAAGTTTCCATAAACATAGTAATCGTGACCATTGTTGTATGGGCTAAGAGTATTTAACCTAGAATCCCAATATTCTGCTATCGAATTAGGTATAGTTACCTTTTCAGCGACCATAGTTAGAAACCTCTCATCGGGGTGGAGTAATAATCCATGATCCCAAACAAGATTCGGTGCAAATCTAAAATAAGCTGCAAATAGGATGATTACTAAAAGCCAGATTTTCTCTTTAAGCGTCATAGAGTTATATTCTTAAGGTTTCATTAATATAGTTATAGAGTTTAATTTATAAGGGCTTTTAGGTATACCAGGCTATTTTGGTAAGCTATACAATGCGGTAGGCTTTATATTCAGTATGAACATTCACAGGAAATCAATATTCATAATTTTAGCGTCTATTCTGGGCATAATTTCAGCCTATTTATCCTGGTCGGAGCGTGTGCTTCTATTGGCTGGAATTGCTCCCCAAGGCTCGTTGTGTGCTATTTCGTCAGCATTTAACTGCCAAGTTGTCAGTACTAGTGCTTACGCCACTGTTCTTGGAATCCCGCTGGCAGTACTTGGGATTAGCTTCTACATAATTACATTATTTGCCGGCATCTATCTTATTAAAGCAAAACCTGGAAAAGTTTATGTAGGTGCTTTTGGGATATTATCATTTGCTGCTTTATTATTTTCTGCATATCTATTTTATGTATCTAAATTTTTACTAGGAGTTTTGTGTCTATACTGTTTGCTAATGTATTTTTCAAATATAGCGTTAGCAGTAATAGGTTATTTGTTGCTTAAACAAGAAAATAAAAATGAATCAATTACTTCAACTTTAATAGCTGGGTTTGATTCACCTTGGGCCATTACTAAGGCAATTTTCTTAAACGACCCAAGTGGCTCCAGGTGGCTTGCATTACTAAGTTTAATCCTATCAATCGGCATATTAGTTGGCTTTAGATCGTTAGAGCCATTGATGCTCCCTACAGTTTCTAATAATTCAAATGAGTCAGCTTTTATCTCTTCATGGAAAAATCGACCAATCGAAACTATCAAATTAAATATCTCTGGATCTGCTTTGGACAATGATTTTGTTAAAGGAAATTCAAGTGCTGCAATCGAAATTATTGAATTTTCGGACTTCGAATGTAGTGCTTGTCGAAACTTTCATGTAATAGTCGAGAAAATTCTTAAAGCACATCCTGACAAGATTCGTTTTGCTAATAAGTTTTTTCCATTAGACCAAGCTTGTAATCAATTAATGACTCAACCTATGCACCAGAATGCGTGTTATGCGGCTAATTTCGTAAGATGCGCAGGGGAGCAGGGTCAGCAGTGGAGTGCGTTTGATAAAGCATTCACGGAGCCGGCCATGGAAATACACGATCCAAATCGAACACAACTAATTAGTAGTTTATTTGAATGGGCAAAAGGATCAGGAATGGACGTAACTGGATTATCTGAGTGCATTAATTCTAATCGGCAAATTAAGAAAATAAAAGAAGATATAGATCTAGCTGTTAAACTTAATGTGCAGCACACACCAACTTTCTTTGTTAATGGTCGAAAAACAAATGCTGACGAGTTGGAGCATGTAGTTAATTATTTAGCGAAAAATTAATGACTTCAGATTGGTCGAGCACCCAAGATATAAAGATAATTGCCCACAGGGGGTATTCTGGAAAATATCCAGAAAACACCATGATAGCTTTTCAAGAGGCATTAAAAGCAAATGCTGATGCGATTGAATTAGATGTTTATAACATCCAAAATGTACTATTTGTTTTTCATGATGACACATTATCGCGATTAACTAATAGCACCGGATATTTTTCAGACTTAACAGTTGAAGAAGTAGATAATCTTAAAATCGCAAACTTGCACAAAATTCCTAGATTATCAGAAGTTTTAGACCTGATGCTTATTGATACTAAGTTTAACTTGAATATTGAACTTAAAGGTCGAAATACGGCAGTTGCAACTGCCGATCTGTTAAAAGGATACATAAATAAAGGAATCGATCCCAATAGGTTCTTGATTTCTTCATTCATTCATTCAGAGTTGATCGACTTTAAAAATCATTTACCTCAAATTAAAATTGCCGCGTTGCAAGTAAGTTTGCCAATATCTGGACCACAATTCGCTGCAGACTTAAACTGTTTTTCTGTGCATGTTAGTGCAGAATGT
>JBILET010000036.1:0-8907 GCA_044351935.1 Bdellovibrionota bacterium | reverse complement strand
AATGTGTAGACTCGAAATTTGTCGATAGCGCACATAATTTAGGTTTGAAAGTTTATGCCTTCACAGTTAATGAGCAAATTGTTTTCGAACGTATGCTCGCAATAAAAATAGACGGAATTTTTACTGATTATCCGGATAGATTTATCAGTAAGTAAAAAATAACCAAAAGAATCACCCTATGTGTATAGATGGGTGAGCAGACTCGCTTGCAGTTTTCTTACTTGATCCGGCAGCATGTGTGGCTTTTAGATCATCCGCTAAGCTAGACCAAGCTGTCGCTGCCATAGCATCTCCAGCGCTAACTGTATTCTTTCTGTTTATGAAATCATGCGGTACTGCCAGAAATATCTGGTGACCAGAGGGCAGTTTAATATGCCAATCACGAGCAAGTCTTTCTGTAATCCCAATTTCAGATGGTTCATTAAATGATAACCATTCTCCCAGTCTTATATTGGAAGCTAAACTTCCCTCCTGAGGGACACATTCAAGAGGCACTTCGTCGGTTACGTCCCTAATGTTGCCAGTTTTGGTTGCCGACTTTAGAGCTGCTTGTTTTCTAGAAAAAGTAAGTTTTTTTACAACATCTTCGGGTGATGAAACAGTTACGCCAGGCTTAGTTAGCGTCACATCAGCATACTGACCTCGGACTCTAACAAATGGTATGTTTGTTAAGCGTTGAATAATTTTTGCGGCACCGTATAGCCAAATGGAATCTTCAGTTGGATTTGTCCATGGTGCATCAGCAGGTTGTTGGTCTTTGGATTCTTTGGTCTTTAAGAATCTAGCTAATACATCGTTTAGCTCCTTCCAGAAGGATTCATCTAAACCAAGTTGATCTAAGTATAACGCAGCTTGATCGCTTAAAGACGAATCATGAAAATTTTTGATCCTTAGCAGCAAATCAATTGCCTCGGATGTATTACATGCGATGGCAGTTACTTTACTGTTTCTAAGCTGCACTAATCCGTATAACTCTACGTCCTCACCCGCACACTTAGGTTCTGAGTACTCTAAGGCGACAGCTGCTGTGCCTTTGGCAAATGCATTGAGCCCTCTAAAATATTTATCGTATCCTTGAATGTCTGTGGGATATTGAAATCCAGAAAAAAGACCAAGATCCATTTCATTGCCAAGATTGGTAATCCGCGCTTCTGGAATGTTATCGGAGAAACCAACAGGAAATTGAGCGCCGGATATAATGATATCTCTGTTAGTGCAGGGAAAATTTCTAACATCCACAGTTAATATCTTACCTGATTCCTTGTCTTTAATTTTTAGAATGCTAAGAGAATTAAGTATATCTGAGTACTTAAGGGAAACTGTAAAGTGCCCAGGGGAACTTTTAGAATTTCCGTCGAATAATTGACCCATGTTTTTGATATCGGGGTCGTCAGAGAATACTTTAAGATCTCTGTCAAAGTGCTTATCGAACTCTTTAATCATGTGTCCTTCGTTGTACATTGTAACATCATGACCTTGCGCTGCTAGAAGTTGAGAGCAAAATGCAGCAACGCCACCTACCATAGGCTCTTTTCTTGTGTAGCCTTCAGAATCGAGGATCTCCCAAATTTTTTCGCGAATTTCTTGATTAAATCGCACTCTCGATTTTTTTTGCTCGGAAACAACAAGCCATCTAACAATCCCACCTATAGCTTCATAAACATCATTAGGTGATTTGAAAAAAAGACCACCATCAGCAGGTCCATTTTGAATGGCATCAATTAACTTTTGACGCCCCAGTCCACCCTCGGCTTTTACGAGACCATCAATAAGCATTTTGAATCCTTTGTCGCTGATGGGGTGGTCTTCGATCCTTGAAGTAGGGGCACATAGTACTTTTTGTCGAGTGCCTTTTTGTCTTGAATATATTCTGGTTAAGCCTTCTTGCTGAGACTCTTGCATTATAAATCGTGCTTTACCAAACATTGAACTGTAACCAGTCTTTATTTGGGAATCTTCATTGGAAGTAAAAAATCCGTAAGGTGATACCGTAGGCCTAGCCAAAGCAGAAGCTTTTTGGGCAACTCTATCTGCAACTGCATCAAGAATACTATCGCCAACTTCTATGTGTTTGCGAGTAAAGTGGTAGTTCGACAGTTTTGTTGAAGACTCACCTAACGGAAGTCTATCAACTGATTTAGCATGAAATTCTATCTCACTTTGAAGAATCGGGTTTGCTGGAAGTAGTTCAAATTTTCTAATTAATCTGGGAGAAGGATTATTTGTGAGTGTTGTCGGCATACTTTAAAAACTACTTCAAAACTGCAACCTAAGAAATATTCAAAAACGCTCTCCAGCTGGCTTTGGAACAAATGGTCTTATGTTTTTTAAACCTTCTGGATCATTTTTTTGGAGATATAAAATTTTATCCATATAATTTGCCAGGTCTCCAAAATAGTATACGTGTGAAACCCTGACATCTTCGTTTTTTGACTCTGACATCATCGGCTGGACGGCAAGAGTTCCAACTTTAGCTGACTTAAGAAGAATATTTGGAGCGTAACCTTTAACTTTAAGCACTTCACTCCAAAATAAAGACCTACGATTTATAAAAACAGGAAAAGCAACTTCTAATCGTACGAATCTACGATCGGTAATAAAAGCACGAGCTCGATTAGCGGTGAACCTAAACCATCCATAGATCATTCCACCTATAATCAGACTCACAACAAGGCCCCTAGCAAAAAAGATAGTTGGATCTTCAGCTAATGTAAGTGTCAGGATGTGAGTGATACCAAATCCTAGCAATGTAATGATCCCAGCCAATAGCAACCCAGTTGCTTTTCTGGTCCAATGGGGGCGAATTTCATATAAAACTACTTCGCCTTCCTGCTGGCCGTAAAATTTAATTTCTTCAGCATTCACTACATATGGTTTTACTCAAAAACCATATCTTAGTCCAGAACTATCCTTGTTTTGATAGCTCCGCGATTTGCCGAAATTGCGCCAAATATGGCAGTAACTTATCGGAGGCAATTTTCGATCCTCCAAATTTTAAGCTTGGTCCGTCGTGATGAAGTGCATATAACATCTTAGCTCTTTCATCTCCTGTTAAGTTAGGCCATCGTTTTTTTGCTAAAGAAAGATTTTCCTTAAAAAGCTTTACTCCGGCTTTGATGTTTAAATCCGCATTAAATCTATCTTCTTTTTTTAAGCCTAAATTTTCGCCAGTGGATTTAATAATCTGAAATACACCCGAAGCAGAAGTGCTAGGAGTTGCTGCATCTGGATTAAATCCTGATTCAATTCTAGCAATTCCTAGAAGTATAGCTTGATCTTCTGTGGATAAATCTGATGAATATTGCAGTATTTTTTGCATAACCTCTTGCTGTGTATTTGAAGAAGCGTGCCCCCAATTTCGACTGTACCCCATTAGTCTTCCTGGAGATTGATCTAATGGCTGTCGAATTCCAGAATAGCTAACCGAATTTAAGATAGGGCTAGTGCGATATGGCTTTTGAGTCGCAATCTCGAGCAACGTCTTTAAATCCGAAGTCATAGAGCTTTTTGACTCAAATGTGCTATCTAAGGAGTTTATAAACTGCCTAGTATAGTTAGAAGTATAATTGCCTAAATTTTCTATTAATGTTTTATCCATATACTTGTAATATCGCTATTTAAGACTAAAAGTTGCGTCTAAATTTTGTTTTCAGATTATGCCCAATAAAATCGTTGGAATATTAAATGTAACACCAGATAGCTTTTCAGACGGAGGCTGTTACTTAAACAGCAAAGATGCCCTAGCCATGGCATCAAAGTTATTTAATGAAGGCGCAGACTTTATAGATGTCGGAGCAGATTCAACAAGACCAGGGTCTAAGTGTGTAACAGAAAGAATTGAGTGGGAAAGGCTTGCTCCATTCGTAGATCGAATTGCTGAGTTTGGTAATTGGTCGATTGATACGCACTCAGTTTACGTTGCTAAGAATGCTATAAACTGTGGAGCTAGCATCATAAACGACGTATCTGGTGGCTCAAGGCAAATGATGGAGTTAGCAGTTCAAACGAACTCAAAATTAGTATGTATGTATTCAAGGTCTATTGGAGACCCTCATGGTATTACAATTAAGCAAAGTCCTAATAGCGTGCAAGAATTATTAGATCGCATAGAAAAATTTATTGAGCAAACATTAGATCAGGCACAGCAAGTTGGACTTGATAAATCTAAAATAATCCTAGATCCAGGAATGGGATCTTTTGTCAGCGATGATCCAGCACACTCGTTTAGTATTTTGAATAATCTAAATAAGTTTGCATCATATGGTGATTTGTTAATCGGAGTTTCGCGAAAGGGGTTTCTTAAAAGTTTACAAATTGAATCCTTTCAAGAGCGAGATTGGGTTGGAGGTATTGTTAGTGCTATAGCTACAAAAATTAATCATCCTCTAAATGATATCTATTGGCGAGTTCATAATGTGCCGATTCAAAAGGCAATTTTTAATTTGATTTCTGTCTGAAAATTTAACAGATGTTCCTCTCTGGTGAAATTTGCGCTAGGATCTTAGCGCTATGAAAAATACTAATAACCCACACGTAAACGCATGGATTCAACAAGTAACTTCAAAATTAAATCCTAAAAATATTGTCTTGATTGACGGCTCCGCTGAAGAAACTAAGCGAATGAATGCCGAGCTAGTTAAGGATGGAACTTTTACTCAGCTAAACGAAAAAGAATATCCAAACTCTTACTGGGCGGTCTCAGACCCAACAGATGTGGCTCGTGTCGAAGATCGTACCTTTATCTGTAGCGCTGATGAAAATGATGCTGGCCCAACTAACAACTGGTTTGCGCCATCTAAAATGTATGAATTACTTGATGCATTGATGGTTGGATGTATGGAAGGCCGTACAATGTATGTAGTTCCTTATCTTATGGGTCCAAATGGATCGTCATATTCAAAGGTAGGATTCGAGTTAACAGACTCAGCTTACGTTGTTGCTAACATGAAGATAATGGCACGCGTTGGAAAAGTTGCCCTTGATAATTTAGATGATAACTCTACAGATTTCGTTAAAGGTATTCACTCAATCGGGACACTTAATCCTAATGAAAGATATATAGCTCATTTTCCCGATGACAATACTATTATTAGTTTTAATTCAAACTACGGAGGTAATGCTCTTCAAGGTAAAAAATGTTTTGCATTAAGAATAGCATCAACAATTGGCCGCAAAGAAGGCTGGCTTGCAGAGCACATGTTAATCGTTGGAATCACTAACCCAGAAGGTAAAAAGCATTATGTTTGTGCAGCATTTCCTTCTGCATGCGGTAAAACTAATTTAGCGATGTTAATTCCACCTAAGAGCTACCTTGATAAAGGTTGGAAAGTTGAAACAGTTGGAGACGATATTGCTTGGTTAAACTTTGGTAAAGATGGGCGACTTTATGCAATCAATCCTGAAGCTGGATTTTTTGGAGTTGCGCCCGGTACCTCAGAAAAAACGAATCCAAATGCTTTACTAACTTGTAGAGCAAATACAATTTTTACAAATACTGCATATTGTCCTGATACAAAAGTTCCTTGGTGGGAAGGATTATCAAAAGAGCCACCAGAAAAACTAATCGATTGGCGCAAGCGTGAATGGACTCCTTCATGCGGGATGAAAGCCGCTCACGCAAACGCGCGCTTTACTGCACCTGCGTCTCAATGTCCTTGTATTGATCCTGATTGGGAAAATCCAAATGGAGTTCCAATTAGTGCAATTATTTTTGGAGGAAGACGACCACGAACGGTTCCATTAGTATTCGAAGCCAGAAACTGGACTCATGGTACTTTTGTTGGGGCAATGATGGCTTCTGAAACTACTGCTGCTGCAAGTGGTAAAGTTGGCGAATTAAGGCGAGACCCTATGGCAATGCTTCCATTCATCGGATATCACGCAGGTGATTATCTTGCGCATTGGTTACATATGGGCGCAAAAGGTGGAAATAAAATGCCTAAAATCTTCCATGTTAACTGGTTTAGAACAAATGACCAGGGAGATTTCTTGTGGCCAGGATTCGGGGATAACTTAAGAGTTCTTGAATGGATATTAAATAGAGTGGATAACAAAGTTCAAGGTGTTGAGTCAGCTATTGGACTGTTGCCTAAAGCCTCTGATATCAATACTAACGAACTTAATATCCATCCAGAAGTTTTAGATGAAATTATTTCGGTTAGACCTTCGGATTGGCGTTTTGAACTAGAGTCACAGATGGCTTTCTTGGAAAAGATTGGATCAAAACTTCCAAAAGAAATTTTGGCAGAACACGAAACGCTCCGAGCAAAACTTAATTTAAACTAGTGTCTAGACTATTAGTCTCGATAGTTACGTACAACAGCGAAGATTATATTTCGCGATGTCTTGGTGCATTGTTAGATCAGAGCAATCTAAATTTTTCCGTTTTAGTAGTTGATAATGCTTCAACAGACAGAACCACTAAATTAGTCAAAGAGTTTATCAGTAAACTTCAGGGAAGGATTCAAGTAACATTGCTTGAAATGCCTGTTAATTTAGGATTTTGCGGTGGGCATAACAGAAGCACTAAATTATTTTTAGATAATCCAAGCAATGAATGGATCTTGTTTCTGAATCCAGATCTACGATTGGCGCCCGATGCAATTGCAGAGTTCTATGATGCAATAAAAATCAATTCTGTAGATATTGTTACACCTAAATTATTTCGAGCTGATTCAGATCTTCAGCCTGTCGAGCCAAAATTAATTGATGCAGCAGGAATGATACTTACTAAACAACTAAGACACTTTGACAGGGGATCAAATCAAAAAGATATTTATTCGGTCAAGCAGCAGATTTTTGGAGGCACAGGGGCTTGTCTATTTATTAGCAAACAAGCTGTAAACGCATTATTACTGAAATCAGAAAAATTCGAGCAAGATATTTATAAAGTTTTTCCAGATCTAGCTTTTGAGTATGGTAATCGTGCTCCTTTGTTTGATGAAGCATTTTTTGCTTATCGAGAAGATGCTGACCTTTGTTGGCGCGCAAACTTGCTTGGTCTAAGCACTACCTTTATCCCCCAGATAATTGGTTATCATAGGCGTGTAGTATTACCTTCGAATAGAAGCAGCTTGTCTTCTAAATTAAATGGCCTAAGTGTCGCAAATAGATTTTTGTTGCAAACCAATAACTACTTTTTTACTAATTCAATTATATCGCTACTGGTTGGCGTGCTATTCCGGAATATAGTAGTTATTTTTGCAGTATTCTTAATGGAAATTAAATCAATACCTTACTTGCTGCGCTTAAAATATTTAATTCCCAGAGCATTAGACCGAAGAAGAATTTTGCGCTCAAAAGTAAAATCCTGTAAAAAAATTATATGAATCAAAAAGCAAATAAGCTTGCAGTTATAACAGGAGCATCCGCGGGAATCGGCAAAGCGTTTGCATATGAACTTCACAACCAAGGATATAATGTGCATTTAGTTGCCAGAAGGGAAACAAATCTTCTTGATATTTGCGAGCAGTTAAATACTCGACGTATTAATTCCGCAAGTTATGCTGTGCTTGATTTATTAGATTCAGATCAATGTAAAGAGTTAGAGCTATACTTATCCAGCAACGAAGTAAGCTTATTGGTTAATAATGTAGGTCGAGGATCTTACGGATACTTCGAGCAATTATCTCGTGGACAAGAAAACGACATGGTCACTTTAAATGTCGACGTACCACTTAGACTTGCCCATGCTGTAATACCTGGATTAAAGGCTAGACGTTCAGGAGGCATAATTTTTGTCTCATCAATTGCTGCGTTTCAGCCATTGCCTTATATGGCAACATATTCAGCAACAAAAGCTTTTAATTTGCACCAAGCATTAGCATTGCGCCATGAGTTAATGGAATTTAACGTTAACGTAACAGCAGTATGTCCTGGACCTGTTGATACAGAGTTTGGCGGAGTAGCAAGAGTTCCTGGAACCGTCACAGGAATCAGTCGTGATACTGCCGAGCTGGTAGCAAAAGAATCTTATAAAGCTTATAAAAACAAAAATGCAATTATTGTCCCAGGTTTTAGTGCAAAATTTTACGCCCTAGCTTCCAGAGTTTTACCTTATTGGTTAACTATAAAAATAGTATCTAAACTAATTTCCCCCAGAATACTGCTCAAAAATGGGGACGGTCCTATTTAGACTTATCTGGATCCGGCTTCTTTCATTTGACGAGGCACAGGGAATTCAATATCTGTAACCTTGGTTACATCTGAATAACTAACAAAATAATCCGGTTCTCTTTTAGTAAATCCACCGATTCTAAGTTTGCATTCCTCTGGTAGAAAATGGGTGATTACGTTTACTCTTATAAAAGTAATCGGGTCATTCTGCCTTAACCATTTATCGAATACTTGAATATCTGATTCTTTTGGGTGTTCTTCTTTAAATCGGGCTACGATATCAGAGTATAATTTTACAGAGGCTTGATAATCCATAGTATCAGCAGGTTGTTTAATAATAGAATTAATTTTATTTAATATATCAAAATCAAAACCACCTACAGTTCCCATTAGAGAATTTTCATCTTGCAAATTAACATTTTTATTGCGATCAACTTCTAAGCTTAGAGTATCTGGATTTACAATTATTCGACCATCCATTTGTAAGCTTCGATTATGCCTAAAGCTTTGACTGCCAATAACAGTGCGATTATCTAATGCTTCTGCAGTACAAGCTCCTAGTAGGCATATTTTAGAGCTAATATAGTCAGATCTAGCAAGAAGATGATAAGCGTTAAATAAAAAATCTAAATCCCTATCATCCATATTCTGTTTATCGAGAATTGCAAGGGTTTCTTTTTGTATCATTTTTACAAAGCGTTGATCATTAATTTCCCCGATATCTCGATGTAAATAACCTTTATTCTGACACCATCGAGCATATCGAACTAATGTGCGGACATCATAAGAGCG
>JBILET010000163.1:0-4292 GCA_044351935.1 Bdellovibrionota bacterium | reverse complement strand
TTTGTTGCAAAGAATCCCATGCAGTAGGATTTTTATGAATAAAATTTCTTACATGATGAAGTGAGCTAGAAGTTTTACCTTCAATTAAATAAGTAGATAGAGTAAACGGAGCTCCAGAGAATCCTAAAACAACTTGTTCACTTGGATTAGGAAGATTTTTTTTGACAAACTCGATTGCTTCAAGTGTATAACCAACACTTTGTTCTGGATTAGGTACAATTAGCCGCGATACATCTTGTTCTGAACTAATTGGATTAAATATTTTAGGACCTTCTTTCTCGACAAAATCTAATTCAACGCCCATACCTATTAACGGGTTTAAGATATCGGCAAAAATAATGGCAGCATCTAAGTCGAATCTTCTAAGCGGTTGCAGCGTAATTTCGGCTGCAAGTGAAGGTGTTTGAATTGCTTGTAGCATTGAGTGCTGGGAGCGCAAATTGCGATACTCTGGTAAGTACCTGCCAGCTTGTCTCATAAACCAAAGCGGTTTTCTTGATGGTTTTTGCTTGTTATAGGCTGCAATAATAGGGGGAAGTTTGGAATTCACAATTGATAAAGAGTATCATTTCTGGGACTAAATTTACATACCTATGCAAACTACCCCCTCAATTTTACTACTAGGCGCAGGTTACACCCTTAGATGTCTTGGTAATCTTATACAAGATAAAAGTTCATTTGTTGTAACCTCTAGAAGCGAACAGACTGTAAAGCTTTTACAGAATTTGGGGTTAAAAAGTGCTGTAGTTGATATCACAGATAATAAAACAGTAGAAAAACTTTTTGAGAACTACCCAAATATTAGATGTGTGGTTGATAGTGTCCCTCCGCCATCAGACTTTGAAAGTTATTCTGAAAATCTTAAGTTATTAGCCAAACAAGTTCAGTATTCAATATATTTAAGCACAACCGGTGTATATGGAAGAGTAAACGGCGAAGTAGTAGACGAGCAAACAAGCCTAAATCCTAATCATGCCAGAGCAACTGCACGAGTCCGAGCAGAAGTTGCTCATCAAAATACATTCGAAAAGAGCACAATTTTAAGATTGCCAGCTATTTATGGGCCAGGAAGGGGAATAGGTAATGCAATAAAATCTGGAAGATATAAAATCATAGGTAAGGGACAAAGATTTACAAACAGAATACACGTAGAAGACATTTGTCTAACGATAAAAACACTAATCGATTGTTACTTTTCTTCTAAATTTTGCCCACCGATCTTATGTGTTTCAGACGGAGCTCCAATAAAACAAATTGATATTGTTAATTTTTGTTGTACAAGATTTGGTTTTAATCTGCCCGAATCTGTACCCGAGCAGATCGCAAATCAGCAACTCGATCCTACGATGCTATCAAATCAAAGGATTTCAAATGCCCTTTTAAAGTCATTTTTAGGTAGAGAACTTAAATATCCTACATATGAGCACGGAGCAGATACCGAGTTTGCAGAATATTGTAAATAATAAAACGGGGTTATTGTCGTCCGATATCAGTGCACTCTTTGCATCGACTAACTAAATCAAGTCATCTTAATATATCAACATATGTCTGAAAAAGAAGAACCCAAAGAGGGGGCAGAAGCTCCCAAACCAAAGAGCAAAAAAAAGCTAATTATTATAATAGCTGTCGTCCTACTTCTTGTCGGTGGAGGCGCTGGCTTCTTCTTGATGAGTGGTGGCGAAGAAGAAGTTGCTAAAGAAGAAGTTGAGGAAGTAAAAGTTTATAAAACGATTAAATTAGATCCATTTATTGTAAACCTTTCTGAAGCAAAAAGTTTTCTTAAGGTTGCAATGCTTGTTGAGTATGATGAAACACTATTGCACAAGTTATCTGCTGGCTCTGCTGCTGGCGGAGAAGGTCATGGTGGTGGTGGAAGTGGTGGAGCTAGTGCTCCTCCGGAAGGTGGCTTTCCTCCAGGTATGATTGAAAAAGAAGCTAGGATTCGCGATAGAATTATAGCCATTCTATCTGCTAAGTCTCCGGCTGATGTATTAAGTGTTACAGGAAAACAAAACCTTAAAGATGAGCTTATCGAAGGTATTAACGAAGTATTAGAGTTGCCAGAACCTATTATAGTTAATATTTACTTTACTGAATTTATAGTCCAGTAAGATTTTAAATAATCAGTGATTCGCATTTGGATACATAGACTTTTATGCTTTGCATTGTTGTCTATGTTTCCATTTTGTTTTTTTGGATTTAGTAAAAAATCTGATTTTTTTGAATATTATTTATCAAAACAGATAAAGTTTAGTACTTTCGTAGTAAGTGCAACATCAATATCCGAACTTAAGAATAAACTACTAAATGGGAACGGTCCCAAAGACCCTAATGGTGTCTATAGGTATGCTGTTACTAGATGGAGCATAAAATGGAGCTGGCCGTTAAAAGAAGAGCATGTTGCTGACTATTCTGGCGCAACGGTAAAGCATTCTGTAGAAGTAATTATCCCAAACTGGGAAGTAACGCATGTTGATTCTAGTGAACTTAATCAATGGCAAAGTCTTTATTTAAAGTTACTTAATCATGAACTAGATCACGCAAGAAATGCTCTAAAAACCGCAAGTCTTGTTAAATATCGACTGTTAAAACTCAACGATTCAGGCATTAATAACCCAGATATTGGTAATTCGATTGCGCGAAAATTAGTTGCTCAAAATCAGACTTGGGACCGTGAATATGACAGTTTGACCGATCATGGTAAGTCGCAAGGGATTTATTAGAAAAAAAAATTTCGGGTGAATATATAGTGATTTTTAGGGGTTATAACTTTAAGTAAATTCAACCAATTTGTGTTTTACGTTTTATGGGTAGCGTAAGAATTCGGCCGTTGATTTAATAGCTTAAGTAAGGTGTTAAAGCATTAAAAATGAGTCTAAGAACAAACTTAAAACTTGTAGAAACAATCAATTTTGAAGAAAAAATTGGTTCGTTTTGGTCTTCGTCTAATACATCAGAAGACCTTCACTACGTACACTCATTACATCAAACTATACCCGTTCAGAACTCTACTAGCCCAGAATTGGTTTCTTTCTTTTTAAGTCAATACTCGATAAAGGGTGATGTTGTCTTGGATCCTTTTTGTGGAACAGGAACAGTGCCACTTGAGTCAAACTTACACGGGCGAATAGCTGCATTTTCAGATATAAGTCCTTTGGCTATGAAGATGGCTTCAATTAAGGTTGAGCCATCAGACATCACAGACGTAACTTTATTGCTTCAGCAATGTAACGTTCGTCGTCCTATTAACTTGTCTCATTATACTGAACACTTTAAGCCTTTTTATGATATCGATACTTTTCGAGAGCTTGTAAATCTAAAAGTATTCTTATCTGAACAGTCATCTTCTGTTGCAAGATTTGTTGAGCTTGTTGCGATGTCGTTGATGCACGGAAATGCCGCAGGGTATTTTTCTGTATATAGTTCTCCATCTATTTCTCTTTCTCCTCAGGAACAAGATTCTTTAAATATTAAACGAGGCCAGATTCCAGACTATCGAGCTGTGCTACCGCGAATATTAAGAAAAGCTGCTACGATATTGCGTGATGGAGTATCGGGAAGCACTAGATTGCTACACCAAAAAAATAATTCAGGTGTGTGTGACGCTCGTGACCTAAGCTATTTATCTGCATCGTCTGTAAATCTAACTATCACTACACCGCCTTTGCCGTTTTTACCTGATTCATTCGATCAAATGTGGCTTAGAAGTTGGTTCTGTGGCACATCGCATCGTTCAAATCGTGATTCTGATTCGTTAGAAGGTTGGCAGGATCTTATGAACGCTTCCTTGCTTGAACTTGCAAGGGTTACTAAGCCGGGAGGAAGAGCCGTTATTAATCTTAAGCACGTTAAAGCTGGAAAAGAGCTAATTCCCACAGATCGCATTTTACTTCAGGATGTGAGAGAATCCTTAAGTCGATATTGGGATGCCGAAGGATTAGTTGTGAACCAACCAAAAGGCTCTACCGTTAAGAACAGAAACCGAGATCTTAGACAGGAAGAGAACTCCGATCGCGTCGTTATTTTACGTCGACGTTAGATAAAAATTATGTCTCACTCCGTTACGGGGAACTTAAAAGGCTTATCCCCAAGTCAAAGAAAGTCTATTGAAAGGCTTTATAATCGAAAACTTGAGTCAAGTGAACTCATATCGGTAGAACTTGCTCGAGAACTATCCACTACTGCCACAAACCTTAGAAGAAGGATTGGTTTATTGATTTCTCGAGAGGGTCGAATCGAGGAAGTATTTGTTGGTTCAAAGGATATTTTGTATTTGCCTGACCTTGGAAGGT
>JBILET010000162.1:0-4317 GCA_044351935.1 Bdellovibrionota bacterium | reverse complement strand
TGATTTCAATATTTTAGCTGGATGGAAGGGGATTTTTTACTTTAAGTAGTTTGAATCAAATACCTGTATTTGTACGTCAAAACTAATAAGAAGTTTAACTTGGTTAAAGTTCTTTGGGGTTAAAGTCGATGTCGGTTTTAAACTTTTAATTGAAATACAAATCGAAAAAGAAACTTTATGGCTCAGAAAAGAAAAATATACACCATCGATTTAATAGACAGATCAATTGCCCTTAGCGCAGTAAAAGTAGACAGCGCTTCCGAGGGGCGAGACGCAACTGCGCTTAGACTTTCAGATGAAATCAATATACCCGCTTTAAGAAGTCGTTATGATGTCGAGTCAATCAATCCAACGATGCAATTAGAAAACCATCTGATGCGTTTGTCGCAAAATGGTGAATTAGCTAAAACTGAAATTGTATTTGGATGTTTCGAAGATCCCTTTCATCCATTTGAAGGTAAGTTTGATATTAGCATGAAACTTTTAGAGGTTTTTTCTAGATATGTTCCCGGTCATTTAACAATTCAAACTAGGTCTCCGTTGCTTGTCATTGCTTTGCCAGTGTTAAAAAGACTTGGGAAAAAAGTTTCGGTTACAATCGGATGCGAGACTCCTTTAGAGGAAACGGTCCTTAGATATACTCCTGGTCTTCCACGAATCGAAGAACGATTGAAGTTATGTACTGCACTTAGAAGATTTGGAATAGAAACAAGTATTTCAGTTTCCCCAGTATTACCTTATGGGGACTGGAAAAAAGACGCGCAAAGTTTTGCCAAACTACTTTGTGACACAGCAGATTTTCTCCATATACAGCCATTTCATGACCGCAGTGAGCGAGGTTCTCGCTCACTGCGTAACCATGGAACAGTTGTTAAACTAGCCGATGATAGAAAGTTCCATTGGTTGCGTGCTGATGCGGCAAAACCACTAATCGACGCAGTAACAAACTTAAACCCAAGCAAACTTGAATGGCCAGAGCGTGATTACTTAAAGCCTCGTCAGTTAGAGATATTTGCGGCGTAAAAATAGGGACGGTCCTATTTAATTATAGAATTAAATAGGACCGTCCCTTGAGTTAGAATCGTCAACCATACCCAGAAAAGTTAAAAGCTCTGCAGTTGGTGAACGTCTATCTTTTACTTGTGAATTAGCGGCATTCTTATTAGCTTTCGCAGAGGTTGCTCCATCTAAGGCTGAAGAAGATTGTTGAATGACACCGCGGCTAACAGATTGAGTTTTAACCTGCTCTAGCTGATTTTTATTTAAGGCCAATGACCTTCTCTTTTTGTTACCAACGCTATCAAGTGAAATATTTACACCTGCTCGAAGAAGCATTTGAATATCTAAGTTCCTTTTAGTTTCATAGTATTCTTCGAGAGCTTCTTCCAGTGCATCACTAGAAGCTTTAAGCGATATTCGATGGGACTCAAGATTTTGTAAGTGCGCAAGTAGTTTTACAAGTTCTGGAGTTGTATTGTTAACTACGAGAGCGTTTAGTTGTGCGATTATCGCAGGTAAATTTCTTGAACGAATTAAATCCTGAGGTATTTTAGGGATATGTTTTTTGATGGAGCTTTCAAGATTCTGGACATTTTTGTCAATTAT
Organism: Bdellovibrionota bacterium; assembly: GCA_044351935.1. Lineage (GTDB taxonomy): Bacteria > Bdellovibrionota_C > UBA2361 > UBA2361 > JBIKWN01 > JBIKWN01. The sequence goes on along the minus strand of JBILET010000162.1, from coordinate 2,712 downwards.
TTTTAGTACCGTTTGGATTCGATTTTTTGATAGTTCTAGTGCAGTAGCAGTAGTTTGGGAAGTTTTTAACACTTCTGTAATGCGTTGTGTAAGTTTGGGATCCATAACAAATGCAGTTTTTTGTGCTAAACGTAACGCAGCCACCATTGAGGATAGTTCTTTTAAGTTAGCTTTTAATTCTGTAGTTACTTGGCGAATGATTTCTGGTTTCGGTATTGAGCGCTCAATTACTCTATTAAGAGCTTTTTCAAAAGCTTGCGGAGTTGAAGCAAGCCTTATGAATCTTTCTTCAACTGGGAGTCTATTCTGAACACTAGTTTTAGTTATTTCCTGTTTTGACGTCTTACGTTGGTTTATTTCTACAGATAGAATTTCTTTAAATAGTTTTAATTTTTCACTTACAGGCTCATTAGTCTTATTAGCCAATCTTTCGTTAATACTATTTAATGTTTTTACTAAATCTTTTGTTTGAAACTCTGACAGTGCTTTTTGTAAGACCTCGCGTTGGCTTAGTTGTAATACATTAGTAGCAACCTCTGTTGTCTTAATTAAATTTTTTAATGCATTTACGACATCGCGGACTGGGGTTTTAGTCACAGTTTGTACTGGAGAACTTCTAACCTGTATATTTTGTTTCGGTTTGGTAAGTTCCAATATATGGTGCGTAGCTGGTTTAACTGTTTTTGCTAAAATTTGTTCATTAACATTAGCGGTGTTTTTGGTTAATGGCTGTTTTATTATTTCGACTGTTATTTGTTTGCTAAGAGTAGGCTCTTGGGTTACTTGATTAGAATTAACAGTACTGACTATATTTTGATTGGGTGTGGTGTCATTTATCTGATTCTTAATCGTAGGAATATCGACAGAGGCAGTATTTATATTCTGTTGCGGTGTAGTTATGGAAGGTTGTACATCGTTTGTTTTAGATGTATTTGAAGAGGAACTAACCTGGTCTGGATTTAATTTTACATCCTGACCCTGACTAGGGGGTGTTATTGTATTTTCGGTGATTTGCAGTTTTGGGGTATCTTTATCGGGATCAAGATTTATCACTGGTTCATTAGTTTTGGTATTTTCATTTAAAGGGGAACCAACTTGCTCTAGATTTAATTTTACATCCTGACCCTGGGTAAGTGGTGTTATTGTATTTTCTGTGATTTGCTGTTTTTGGGGCTCTCTATCGGCATCAAGATTTTTTACTGGCTGATTAGCAGTATCAATTGATTCTTTGTTTAATGGTTCATCTTTTGATTCTTTAAAAGCAGTATCCATCGAAGTAAGAAACTTATCCGTTGCTTCTTTCATCGCAAGTTCATCGCCAGATTGCAGCTTAACAAGTATGTCTTCTAGATTTTCTTGACCAATATAATTTGATAAATACTCAAGCTTTTTAGGGTCATTCAACAACTTTTCAAGTTCTTCAGAATTTGTTTGATTAATTAGTTGAGTAACACATTTTTTGCAGGCTTCGCAATTGCCATCACATCCAACAACAATATTTGAATCAAGCGTCTTTGCTAATTCAAGTGTTTCTTTGCTTACTTTTACTTCAGCTTCCACATCAGTAGGTTTATCAGCAAGATCTATTTTATCGGAATCAGTTTTAGTATTAACTCCTCTACTGGCTCCTCGTAAATTTATTCCTGGCATATAGCAAACTTAGTAACGTGCCTATTTATTGTTTTTTGCAATCTGCACAATTACCACCGCACTTTTTGGTAGTTGGCTGTGACTGAACAATATTTAATTTAATTGATTTTTTGGTATCTACTAATGAAACTAGTTCGCTATTATTTCTTTGTATGTTGATATCATCTGAATAATCAAAATATTCAAAAGTTTTAAGAATACCAGAAATCAAGTTTAAGCTATCATTAAATGAATGTTTAATTGATTCATCTATATAGTTTGATTCAATCTTAAGCTGTCTTAATTTTTCGATTCCATTAATACTCATCCAGTTAGATGTATACTTTAGCGGGGCGCCTAATTTATCTTCTGTGCTTTTTAAAAATACTGATTCATTGATTGAAAATTTTAGTAGCCATGGATGTTCTTTTGCATAGCTTCGAACAAATTCACTTAGAGCAGAAGCTAGCCTTACACAGAATCCCAATCGAATTCCATTTTTGAATTTGTTAAGCCATTCAGGCAAAACATAGATAATTCTTAACCCATGTTTTTTAGAAGCTTCAGCGTGAACAAGTGATCCGATGTCAGCAATAGAAGGAATATTTCGATCGTCTATCCCTAATTTAAATCCTAGTTCTGCAAACACTGGATCATTTAACGACCCAAAACATTCGCTTATTATTAAGCCCAAAGTTTGCGCTTGATCATTAGTTAATGATGATTCTGTTACTAACCCAAGTGCGCACGGTCTGCAAAATTGCGCACCGCTTATAAAATGACTTACTAAATTACTCATTCTAAAATTTAACTATTGTTTTGCTTTTTGTCTGGAAAGTTCTTTTAACTGTTTTAATAATGTATTTGCGCTATGAGAGTGCTCTAGCGATCCAATCGGAAGAGGTAGTTGCCCATTAGCGACAGCGTTTTGATAAAGTGGTGCGTACTTAGCAATTGGGGTACTTCTGATTTGAGCTCCAGCCATAAATAGAACATCAGGATATTGTTTTGATAGTTTCTCGAAAGTAATAAACTTTTCAATACGGCTACTAGGTATCGATGCAGGATTAATCCAACTATCTT
>JBILET010000336.1:0-2691 GCA_044351935.1 Bdellovibrionota bacterium | reverse complement strand
CAAAAGTTGCCGATGTAATTGATGCAATAGCTGTTACCACTGGACCTGGATTAAAAGGGTGCCTTTTGATGGGTGTTAACGCAGCACGTGGTTTATCCATAGCATGGAATAAACCTTTGCTTGGAATAAATCATATAGAAGGCCATGTTTATTCTGCATTTCTAGAAAATCACACTCCTAAATATCCATTTTTAACTTTGATTGTTTCCGGTGGTCATACCGAACTTGTTTTGGTGAAAGCACTGGGCGATTATCAAATTTTATCCAAAACTATAGACGATGCTGCTGGAGAAGCATTTGATAAATCTGCCTATTTGTTAGGATTTGATTATCCAGGTGGGGCAGGGTTAGCTAAACTTGCTCAGACTGTCACAAAGTCACAATTTAAATTACCTAAATCCATGCGAGGCAAAGAGGATTTTAGTTTTTCCGGATTAAAAACTGCAATTTCGCTTTTAATTAAAAATAATAAAGATCAAGTAATGGCAAACAAAGCTGAATGTTGTTTTGCTATTCAAGAAGCAATTGTGGAATCATTGCTCGATAAAGTTAAAGTTGCGATATCAGAGTATAATGTAGAGCAGTTTTGTCTTGTTGGTGGAGTTGCTGCTAACCAAAGTCTAAGGCAAAAAATATCAAAATTAGCTAGTGATAGAAAAATTGAATTTTGTGTTCCTTCTTTTAATCACTGTACTGATAACGCTGCAATGATTGCAATTATTGCAGGTCTTAGATTCCTACATAATGAACAATCACTTTCTAATTATGATCTTCAAGTGCGACCTCGTTGGCCTTTAGAGTTAAAATAATAATGACACGCGTAAAAGACAAACTACATTCCTTGGGTGTTAAGCCATCAAAGAACCGAGGCCAGAATTTTCTGATTGACGAAAATGTGCTGGAAGCTATTTTTGAGTCAGGTAGAATCACTGCTGATGATAATGTTGTAGAAATAGGCCCTGGCTTAGGTGCATTAACTAAACTTATTTACAGTATCAAGCCTCATGTTGCAATTGAAATTGAAAGTCAATTTTGTAAAAAACTATCTGAAGAATATCCAAATCTAAAACTAGTAAACGAAGATGTTAGAAAAGTAGACTTTTCTGCGTTTGGGAAAGAACAAGTAGTATACGGAAACCTTCCATATAGTTTTTCAACTGAAATAATTTTTCATCTAGCAGAGTTTAGACCTTACATTAAAAGATCAATTTTTTTATTGCAGAAAGAATTTGCCGAACGAATGGCCGCAACTCCAGGAGGAAAAGACTACGGAGTACTTTCAATTAGTGTTCAAACTAATTTTGCAGCCACACTTGGGCGCGAAGTTGGCGGAAACTGCTTTCATCCGCCAACAAAAGTAACTTCAAAAATTATCGTGCTTGAACCACTTAAAGAACCTTTAGTTCCAGTCGAAAAACAAGCTTGGTTTAAGAAAACTGTTAAAGCAAGTTTTCTGCAGAGAAGAAAAAAACTTTCCAATAGCATTAAAGCTGCAAGTTTAATTCCGGTAGCCGATTCTTTGGATTTAATTCGTGATGCCTGCCTAAAAGTAGGAATTGATCCTAATCGCCGCGCTGAAACGCTATCAATACAAGAGTTCGCAAAATTAGCAGATTCCCTAAGCCAAATTGCAGCTTAGGAACACTATTAAGTTACTGAAAATTTTGATACTCTTTACCGCTGTATGGAAGGAATATCGGTTATTATACCTGTTTATAATGAAGAGCTTAACGTATCTGAAGGGTACGCTGAAGTTAAAGGCGTTTTATCATCGATGAATATGCCTCACGAGATAATTTACATTGATGATGGTTCTAAGGATAAAACCGTACAATATTTATCTGAATTGGCCAAAAAAGATCCAAGCTTACGTGTAATCCAGTTTAGAAAAAACTTTGGCCAAACTGCCGCAATGGCCGCTGGATTCGAAAATACAAGATACTCTATTGTTGTTGCGCTAGATGGCGATCTTCAGAATGATCCAGCCGAAATTCCTCAAATGGTTGCTAAGCTAAATGAAGGATTCGATATGGTGGCTGGTTGGCGTAAGAACCGACAAGACACTTTTGTCTCCAGAAAATTGCCAAGTAAAATTGCTAACTGGCTTATCGGTAAGATTACAAAAGTAAAATTACATGACTATGGTTGTACTCTTAAAGTCATGACAGGTGATGTTGCCAGAGGAATAAAATTATATGGCGAAATGCATCGATTTATACCAGCTTTAGCAGAAGAGTTTGGAGCTAAGATAACAGAAGTCCCCGTTAACCACAGAGCAAGGAAGCACGGAACATCTAAGTACGGAATTTCTAGAACAATAAGAGTAGTACTTGATTTGTTAACTGTTAAATATTTACTTGGTTATTCAAAAAGACCAATCCATTTATTCGGTACAGCAGGACTTTTTGCCGGCACAATCGGATTTTTAATTTTATCGTGGCTTACTTACCAGCGTATGTTTATGTCTGTTCCTATGGGTAATAGACCGCTTGTTATACTAGGCGTGATGCTGGTTCTAATTGGGTTGCAGTTTGTAGTTTTTGGTCTTCTTGCTGAAGTTTTGGCTAGAACATATTACGAATCACAAAGTAAAAAAACTTATGTAATTCGTAAAATGATCAACAGTTAAAGGTTTTTTATGCAGTTAACATATGATTATAAAATCCCATCGGTTAGACGGGAGCCAAGTGA
>JBILET010000160.1:0-4345 GCA_044351935.1 Bdellovibrionota bacterium | reverse complement strand
AAGTTGCTCCTTGGGTTGAAAAAATCAGATACAATCCAGGTCACTTGCATCATCACGAAAAAGAAACTCCAGTATTTGATAAAGTTAAATTTATTGTTACCCACGCAAAACAAAATAATTGCGCTGTAAGAATTGGTGTAAATTTTGGATCTTTAGATCCAAACCAAAAGGAAGCACACGAAGATTCTATTGAAGCTGCTTTGTCATCAGTAGATCAGCACATTGGTTACATGGATCAACTTGGATTCGAAAACTTTGTTGTTAGTTTAAAAAGTTCGGATCCAAATGATGTAATGGATATTAATCGTGAATTTGCAAAACGATATCCAAATATTCCACTTCACTTAGGCGTTACAGAAGCTGGGCTTTTACCTATGGGGGAAGTTAAAACAAGAGTAGCTTTCGAAAATCTACTTGCCCAAGGGATAGGTGATACAGTGCGAGTATCGCTAACATTACCTAACGACAGAAAGTACGAAGAAGTTCTTGTTGGTCGAAAAATTATTGAAGATGTATACGCTGGGCGATTCAGATCCGTGCCGCGTTTTGAGCAGGAAGGATTAAATATAATTTCCTGTCCAAGTTGTTCCAGAGTCGAAAATGGAAAGTTTGTAGAGCTTGCTCAGAAAGTAAAAGAACTTACCACTTATGCCGCTAAGGAAAACTTAACAATCGCGGTGATGGGTTGTAGGGTAAACGGCCCAGGAGAAACCGACGATGCTGATATTGGCCTATGGTGCGCCCCAAATCATGTTAATTTCAAGCTAAAAGGCCAGCTTTTAGGCGCTTTCGGTTATGACCAGATACTTGGTAAAGTAAAAGAAGAGCTTGACCGAATGATCGCTAAGAAGTGAATGATTCTACTCGAAAACCCACAGTATTTTTGTCCTTAGTTAAGGACCAGTCCGAGCGTGCCAGATTTGTAAGTCTAGAGTCCCTAGACCCAGACCGTCGCGAGTTAGTGCAAAAGTATCACCGCTTGATGTCACCTCAGTCTGTGTTGGTTGGGGCAATCGTGGCTTCATCTAAATATTTACTAGACCCATCACAGTTTTGGGATATCCGACCAGTATTTTTACATCGAGGTGTGATGATGGTTGGAAGAATGTTTTCTGCCGAACTTTGTAAGTCTTCAAGCCTTCGTGACGAGTTCAAAAGTTTTATTTTCCAAGTTGAAAGATTATTTCCTAATTCTCAAGCATTGGTTTGTGGATCAGCAGAAGGATATTCTTGGGTTACTAGAAGATATTTTAACACTTTGCTTTCGGATACAAATATTGATATTCCACTAGCAACAAGACCAAAGTTAATCAGACAACTTTTATTGGATATTCAAAAGTTACACGCTAATGGATTTGTTCACGGGCACATACAGCCACATAACATAGCTTATGAAAACGGAAGCTTTGTTTTACTTGATTATGGAATCCAAATTAAAGATCCAGGAGTCTCATCGGTAGGAACTTTAGCGCCAGAGCTTCGCGAAAGTGTCGCATCAAAACTAAACGCATCACCTGCATCAGATTTGTACGGAGTAGGATTGGTTGCCAAAAGACTTTTTGGCGGCGAGTTAATGGTTGGGTATAGCAATCTAATTGAAGTACTTTTGCTTGATGATCCAAAACTTAGACCATCATTAGATCAAGTAATTGGTCATTTTGCAGCAGAGCCTGAACCCGAGCAGTCCGTAAACGATCTTACCGCCGTTGTGAACGAAGTTAAGATGAACAGCGGTAAGCTTAATAAACAAAAGTTAGATCATTCTGTTGTTGATAAAAAATCAAAAGATTCAAATTCTAAGGAAGCTTTTTCAAATTTATTCAAAAAAGCTTCTGACGTTGCTAGCCCCAAAATTATATTTTCCGTTGGAATTTTAATTTTGTTAAGTTTTGCAGGTATTTTTATATTTCAAAAATCACATAGCACTGAAGTAAGTGTTAACGCAGATAAAGTATCTGATTACAAAAAACTTTGGAGTAGCGGCCAGATTCCGCTGATGCAAGAAGTTGTAAAAAAAGCATTGGATAACGATATGGATGCTTTAATGGTTTTAAAAGAATCCCTTCAGACGGGCTCATTTAGGCATCCTTCAATTCAACAAAGAATATTTACAGTAGGATTCCATCCATTTTGGGCTGATGAAATTACAGATCAAGATTTTAAAGCGTTATTGATTTACGGAGCTCCATCGTTTGCTCCTCCTGGAAAAAGAACTGCCCCTGAATTACAAACGTTGCACCCAGCAGTTGCTTTAGCGATTGCTGCATCTATCTCGGTCGTGCCTAACTTTGAACCGTTTGCTGCAGTAACTACTGACAAGCTTGGTACGTTACCTTCGATTTATGGAACTAGTTTTCTTGCTTTAAAAGGTATTGGAGTAGAAAACTTATCAAACGTTGCATCGCAATGTTTAGCGCACATTTTAACTGCGGATTTTTCGACATCAATCTTAACTGAATTTTTAAGTTTATCAGATCAGCCAGCAGTATCCTTAATAAGACTATCAATTCTGGAGCCTCTTTTTTCGCAGATAAAAGGTTTAGCTGAACAAACATATCAAGCTGTGTCTGTTGCAAAAGATCATCCATTATCTTGGTTTGCATCTGATGTTGTTGCAGGTTGGCAGTCTGTATCCGCCGAAGACAAACTTGGCTGTTTTATGAATCAATATCCTCAAAATTTAAGTTTTGAGCAGCAAGTTGATTTATTAAGGTTTCCACTTGCTCCAGTGCGTCAAGAAGCAAAAGCAAAATTACTTTCTCAAGTTGGGCAGCCATTTTCAAATCTTATAGATTATCTTTCGAGCGCGGAAGTTTCGTTAACTAGAACGCAAGCCATATCGCTTATTGCAACTTTTCTAGTGCCATCAGAAAAATCAAAACAATTTGCTTTGCAATGGTTTGATACAAATCCCGAACCAGAGAGCATAAAAAAATTATTAGTTCTTAGGCCTCCAACAACTTCAACAGATGATCCATTTAACATTGCTGCTGCTAGATACCTTTTGACTAAAGAAGTCGCAATATCGTTTGATGAAGCTCAAATTTTAGTTAAGCATCAAGAAGCTTTAGTAAGGGCCCTGGCATATTCAAAACTTCCTCTGGTAACAGACCAAGACAAAAATAAATTTAAAGAACTGCTAAAAGAAGAAAAAGACCAAGCCCTACGCCGTCGCCAAGAAGAGCGATTAAAAGAATAATAGGGACGTTCCTATTTAATTGGCCTTATAACAAGCATTTGCATATTGTTGATTCTAGTCAACCATGTGGTGCTATCCTTAGATTTGCCCCAAAATGTTCTAGCTTTTTTAAATAATATCAAGGGGAGGCCTTATGCCATTAATTGTTAGTCCTATAGATGGAAAATCACCGATGCAGCAAATTGTTCGTAATGGAATCGAAATTGATAGATGTCCAGTTTCGGGCGGAGTTTGGTTAGACAAAGGTGAGCTTGAAAAATTACTAAACGGTATGATGGAAGCTTATCGGGAAGATCGAGTCGAATATGCTTCTTATGCTAAGCAGCAGCCAGTCGAAGTATTACCTCGAGATTACCGTGGGCACTACAAGCGCGATGATGACTATGACGATTATTATAAAAGAAAATACTCAAAAAAAAGTAAAATCAAAAGTTTCTTAGATATATTTGATTTTGATTGATTAAATCTAAACTATAATATTTTTAGGCTATGGCAGTGATTTATTTACACTGCCATAGAATAGTGCTCCTAGAGTTGCTGAAAGAGAGTCAAAAAAGACATCTCTTACATCTCCAACTCGATATGGTAATAGTGATTGGAATAGTTCATCAGTAATACCGACAGCAAGGCAGAATATAATTGGATATCTAAGCGAGTTATATCTAGAACTGTAAAAATCTTTTGCTGTTAGGAATCCAAGTAGACCGTATTTTATAATATGTACTCTTTCTTCCGGTAGCTCTAATAGAATTGCTAACAAAATTCCGATTAATATATATGCAGCTGGTAAAAGGTAATCTTGGAACCTAGGTGTATTTTTGCGAATAAAAAATACCAGCGATAAGGGAGCACAGAAAAGCACGATCCAAATACCTAAAGAAACGTAAGATTTGGGTATAATTGTGACAGTAAGCTCAAGAAGTTGTCTCATAAAACTCGCCGACAGAACTATGGATATTGCTAGTAGCCAAGTTAATTTGCTAAGCGAATGGAACATTTTATTTCTCACCTCTGATTTGAATTTTACCGTTTGGATAAATATCAATTATAATATTCCCTTGCTCATCAGTTCTTAGGACTTTAGAAATACTACTAAGTCGATTAATAGAATCCTTTGAAGGGTATCCTCGAATATTATTCTGGTTT
>JBILET010000159.1:0-4368 GCA_044351935.1 Bdellovibrionota bacterium | reverse complement strand
ACTTTGTGTGATGTAGGTTTACCGCGCCTAAAGTCATCGTTGTCCATGCAAGGTAAATCATCATGGATAAGCGAAGAGCAGTGTAGAAGCTCTAGAGCGCAAAACAGAGCAGTAAAGCTTTCTAACTTAGCTTGTGACTTCGATAAGTCTAGTAGAGTTGCAGCTGCTATACGCGGGCGAATTCTTTTTCCGCCGTTAAGTACAGAGTATTTGCAAGATTCCTTTAACTCATCTACTAGATTTGAGTTATCTAAAATATGATTAAGCGCTGTTTCAATTTGAGATATCAGCAGTTTTTGATCCAAAGAGGTTTATCCTTTATATCGAGTAATGACCTAAGTTTTCCAACAGTATAGATCGATCCAGTTAATAAAATCAAGTTGTTAGAGCTTAACTTATTGATATAATTCAATATATTATCCTTTTCCCAATCTAACTGAGTAAATTTAACCTTATTTCCAAGATATTCATATATCGTGCTTCCAGATAAGCCTTTAGTTGAATCCGGTATTAAATACCCCATGGATTCAATATAAGGCAGCAGTAAATCAATGTTCTGCTTCCAATCTTTGTTTTCTAGAGTCCCGAATATCAAATGCAAATTTGCTATCGAGTTTTGAGATAAGAATTTTGTAAGAGCCTGCATTCCATGAGGATTATGAGCACAATCAATTAATAATTCCCTATCATTAGCATCCTTTATAGTTGCATTCTCGAGCCTTCCGGGCCAAAAAGCATTATTTAGCCCCTGCTGAATCGTGATTTCGGATAAGCCAAAAGAAGTTAGTACCTCTTTTGCAATTTGAGCGTTGTATCTTTGATGAGCCCCTTTTAGCTGCAAACTACCTGAATACTCTTGCGTAATAATATGTAAATTAGCTTTGGCTAATTCAGATACCGACTTAATTGCCTTGAGTGCTTCTGCCTCCATTGGGCCTATAAAAACATCGACTCCTGACTTAATTATTCCAGCTTTTTGTTTTGCAATTTCTGTCAAAGAAGAACCTAGTACTTCTTGGTGGTCTAGGCCAATTGATGTGATTACGCATGCTTTTGGCTTAGTTATTACATTGCTTGCGTCAAGTAAGCCCCCTAGCCCTACTTCAATTACCATGTAATCTAGATTAGATTGGCTAAATCCTAAAAATGCAATTGCTGTTAATGCTTCGTGAAACGACAGCAAAACGCCGGCTTTTTGAGATGCTTCCTGAATTTTTACAGCGAATGTATCAATCCATTCATCCTCAACCGGGTAGCCATCAATGACAAAGCGCTCGTTTAGCTTTGATAAATGAGGAGAAATATTTAGGCCTACTCTAAACCCAGCTTGCCCTAACCCAGCTGAAATCAAAGCACACACAGAACCTTTGCCATTTGTCCCTGCAACATGGATCGATGGAACCTTATCTTGTGGGTTTCCTAAATGAGCTAATACCTTCTTTATTCCCACCAAATCAAAATCACCACGCCCTGCCCATGGAGTTAATGTTTCTAAATATTGAAATCCCTTTGATTTATTCATTTATAAAATTTGTCCCACGGTGGGACATCTTCTTTTAGTTCAATGTTCTTAAATTAAAACCCTTATAAAATCCACCTTGTTTACGTGGATAAAAAAAATGTCCCACGGTGGGACACTTTTAAAAACCGTACTTTGGTCAATAAAACCTAAGCTACTAATCTTCTGAATAGATCCTGTAGGTCTTCTTCAGAGTAAAACTCAATTGACAACCTGCCTCCTTCGGAACCTGGCTGACTATTTCTAAATAATTTAACCTTAAGTCCAAGATTACGTTGAAGCTCATCAGCGATTCTTTGGTCTTCAGGAGATAAAATTGAGCGAATTTTATCAGAATCAGAACCTTTATCTTCAGCTCTTGAGTCGATATCTTTCTTAAGCTGTTCTCTGGTTAAAGCATCTAGATCGTTTAAATATGAAGCTCTAATTTCTGGATCTTCGATTTTAGCTAAAATTAAAACTTTCGATTCTGCTGCGCCGTCTCGAAGTGCCTTAATTAAGTCATCAGGTAGTTCTAAAAGCTCTAAACTTCTTTGAACCATACTTTTTGAAACACCTAACTTATCAGCTATCTCACGCACACTAAGCGAATAGCTGTCTCTTAACGCTCCTATAGCTTGAGCACGTTCTAGTGGGGCTAAATCAGCTCTTTGTAAGTTTTCTACAAGTTGTATAGCTAAAGTTCTTTCAGCGCTATCATTTGCGCCAGCTCTATCAACCATAGCGGGAATTGTAGTAAGGCCTGCCATTTTGGAAGCTCTTAGTCGACGTTCTCCGGCTACTAGTCTGAATCTACCTGGAACATTAGTAGGATGAACAATAATAGGGCTCATCACGCCATATGTTTTGATGGACTCACATAATTCTTTTAATCTGTCTTCATCAAAGATAATTCTAGGTTGATTTGGGTCACGCTCAATTGAGGCAATTGGGATTTCACGATAAGGAATTGCGCCTCTTTCTCGGTCTTCTAATTTTGGACCAGATAATAGGGGATTATTTGCGAGTAGTAATTTTCTTTTAGACATTTAAAACCTCCTTAGCTAAAGCTTCATAATCTTCTGCACCTGATGATTTAGGTGAGTATTCAAAAATTGTCTGGCCACAAGAAGGGGCTTCTGCCAGAGCAACGTTTGTTCGAACAACACAATCAAATACTAGGTCTCCAAAGTAGGCTCGAATAGTATCGGATACCGCACGAGCAAGACGTTTTCTAGTATCGTGTAAGCAGATAAGTACTCCACCGACAACAAGGCTTGGATTATAAATATTTCTAACTTGATCAATAGTATCAAGTAGTTGGCGTACTCCATGAAGAGCTAGATATTCACTTTGTACAGGAATAATAACTTGATCAACAGCTGCTAAAGCATTTAATGAAAGTAAACCAAGAGCAGGGGGGCAATCTATCAAGATGATATCATAGCTAGATTTAATTGGGGCTAAAGCTCGCTTTAGTAACAGTTCGCGCCCAACCATGCCTCCAAGTTCTAAGTCAGCAGCACTTAAAAGTAGGCTAGATGGAATTAAATCCATATTTTCAGAGCGCTTAATAACGATTTCAGCAGCTTTCTTTGTACCTTTAAGAAGATCGTAAGTTGAAAACTCTATAGCAGCTGATTCCTGAACATCTGAGCCATCTAGGTCTTCTTTAGCTCCATATCCTAAGTGAGTAGTTAAATTAGCCTGAGCATCCATATCTACCATGAGTACTCGCTTACCTAATGATGCTAAGGCTGCGCCAAGATTAGTAGTAGTTGTAGTTTTTCCTACTCCACCTTTTTGGTTAACAACACCAATCGAGATGCAAGCTGAGGGTTCTTCTTTGGAAACATTGTTTGTTGAAGTACTCATACAGGTAATAAGGGTAATTTATTAAACTTATGCCGTTGCACGTTATTAATGCAGCGTATGCGAGGCATTTACTTTACCTGATTAAAGAAGAATTTAGAAGGAAATTTAACCTCAATTCACGAAAGAACTTAAGTCAGAACACGATACCTAATTGAGTCATAAAAACTCATTTATTTGGTTGCTCGATACATCCAGATAACAACTCGTGAATTCAGAATAACACTAGACGTGTTTTGACCAAGAACTTTGACGTGATCTGGGATGTAGAAACATCGTGAATTCAAAAGTAGGGTATCGTGAATCGAAAATAATTTTATCGTGTATCAAAATAAATATTATAAGATAAAGCTGCGATTTTAATTGACTTTTTCTACGCTTACTTTATACAAGTAACTTAAACTTAGATTGTTACTACTGTTAGTTTAACTTTATAAGTAATTAATAAATTAATTTTGTTCTTTTTTGTTTAAATAGGTTCTAACTGTCAGTGTGGTTAGAAGTAATGAGGGAATTTTAGGTGTCAGATAGTAGTTCGAATACATCTTCTACGTTTATGGCAACACCTTTGCCTATTGGAGGATTTACAAATAAGCCCAAATTCTCTCGTGACGAGATGAACTTGGCTGAGTTTCCGTTAACGGTTCTATCTACTAGGGCAGATCCTTCACTTAAAACACTCGAGTTCAAAGATAATATCAAAGGCCGAAATGGTGAACTTCTTGAAAGAAAATGGGTGATCACAGGAGCAGATAAGTTTGGGCTTCCTACTGCATCAGATGATGAAGTGCTTCTAGGGCTTTTAAAAATCACTGTAGATGCGGGCATGTGTGAAAGAAAAGTATTTTTCACACGATATGAACTACTTAAACCACTTAAATGGACCACAGAGGGTCGAAGTTACTCAAGGCTGCAAAAAGCTCTGGATCGTTTAAGCGGCGTTAGAATTAAAGCATCTAACGCATTTTACGATAACGAAACTAAAGTTCACTCAACTC
>JBILET010000157.1:0-4376 GCA_044351935.1 Bdellovibrionota bacterium | reverse complement strand
TGTCCCTGTTCAGGTCCTAAATGTTGTCCGCACATTCTGGGAAAAAGCTACAATTTTACATATGCTTGCAAACCAACCTGCAGAGAAAAAAATCCCACCTAGGCATTCGCGGCACTATTATGATTTTCACCAACTATTAATAGCCGGACAGCATATTGAAGCAGTTAAAAATTTAGATCTTCTTGATAGAGTATCCAGGCACAAAGCAGTATACTTTCGTTCTAGTAACGCAAAGTATGACCAAGCAAAGAAAGGGTCAATTCGACTAGCTCCCCCAGAGGCTATTTCAAAAGAATTAGAATATGACTATCGCAAGATGCAAGAAATGTTTTTCTCGGATTCTCCGGCTTGGTCGGATATATTGACATCGATTAAATCATTTGAAGACGAGTTTAATTATTCAGAATGAAGAGCAAAGAAAAAAAAGAACTAAGCGAAATCGACATTTGCGATCTGTTCATCACCCCAGCAATCATTAAAGCCGGCTGGGATCAGCTCACTCAAATACGTCGTGAAGTCACATTAACCCCAGGACCAATAATTGTTCGGGGAAATATGACTTCTCGAAATAAGAAAAAAAAGAAATTCGCAGATTACGTACTTTACCAACAATCCGAAGTTCCAATTGCAGTTGTCGAAGCCAAAGACAACAATGAATCACCTAGTTATGGAATGCAGCAAGGACTTGAGTACTCCCAAATCCTAAACGTCCCAAGCACTTTTAGTTCAAACGGCGATGCCTTTGCTTCACATAACAAAGTTCCAAATGAAGGTGAGGATATCGAAACCGAATTCTCAATGGATGAATTCCCATCACCAGCCCAGCTTTGGAAACGGTATAAAAAATTTAGAAACATCGAAGACTCCGAAGAAGATCTTCTACTAGAACCATACTTTCAAGACGCCTCAGGAAAAGGCCCACGCTACTACCAAGTAGAAGCAATCAACAGCACCCTAGAAGCAATCGCCAAAGGCCAAAGGCGCCTTTTACTAGTAATGGCAACCGGAACAGGCAAAACCTACACAACATTTCAAATAATCTGGCGCCTCTGGAAAGCAAAAGTTGCCAAAAGAATCCTATTCTTAGTCGATAGAAACATTCTAGCTGACCAAACAATGGTTAATGACTTTAAGCCATTTGGCTCAGTCATGACCAAGATAAAAAACCGAAAAATCGATCCATCATATGAAATCTATCTAGGCCTCTATCAAGCAATCACAGGCCCAGATGAAGAAGATAAAATATTTAAAAGTGTTTCGCCTAATTTCTTTGATCTAATCGTAATCGACGAGTGTCACCGCGGAAGTGCTTCAGAGGACTCTGCGTGGCGTGAAATCCTAAGTTATTTCTCGGGCGCAATTCAGATTGGATTAACAGCAACTCCAAAAGAAACTAAGTACGTTTCAAACATCACTTATTTTGGCGAGTCCGTTTACACCTATACATTAAAACAAGGAATCGATGATGGCTTCCTTGCACCATACAAAGTAATCCGAATTGACCTTGATAAAGACATGTACGGCTGGACGCCACGCCCTGGAATGACAGATGACTTAGGACAAGAGCTAGAGCAGCGACACTACAACCAAAAAGACATGGACAATAAGCTAGTCCTAAATCAACGCACAAAACTTGTCGCCAAGCGGGTTATCCAATATCTAAACGCAACCGACCCGTTCTCAAAAACAATAATATTTTGCGAAGATATCGATCACGCAGAACGTATGCGTGTTGCAATCCCCAACGCCGCAGGAAAAATCGCCATAGATAACCCAAAGTATGTAATGCGAATTACCGGCGATAATCCAGAAGGAAAAGCAGAACTGGATAACTTTATCGACCCAGAATCAAAATTCCCCGTTATAGCAACTACTTCAGAATTATTAAGTACAGGCGTTGATGCTAAAACCTGCAAATTAATTGTTCTTGATAAGACGATTAACTCAATGACCACGTTTAAACAAATTATGGGACGTGGAACCCGAATTGATGAAGAAAACAACAAATACTACTTCACAATAATGGACTTTAAAAAAGCAACAGAACTTTTTAATGATCCTGATTTTGATGGTGACCCTGTAGTTATATACGAACCAGGTGACGGCGACGATCCAGTTCCACCAGATCCAAAACCATCAGAAGACGAAGATTACGAGGAAGAAGAATCCGAAAAAGTAAAAAAATACAAAGTAAGTGGTGTTGATGTATCCATAGTCGCAGAACGTGTCATGTATTACGGCCCAGACGGCAGAATGATTACAGAATCATACAAAGAATACAGCCGAAACCAGATCCGAAAAGACTACTCATCACTAGATGATTTCCTAAAAAAATGGAACGCAACAAAAAGAAAAGAAGCAATCATTAAAGAGTTAGAAGAGTACGGAATCGAGTTACCTAAACTTGCACAAGAGGTAGGCCTTGATTACAGTGACTTTGATCTAATCTGTCACATCGCATACGACCAGCCACCACTTACAAAAAAAGAGCGCGCAAATAACGTTAAAAAAAGAAACTACTTTACAAAATACGGTGACAAAGCTCGTGCAGTATTAGAAGGGCTTCTTGAAAAGTACTCAAACGATGGCATCACTGCCATAGAAAACCCACATGTGCTAAAATTAAGACCGTTTGCCGACATCGGCACACCAACAGAGATCATAAACAACATATTTGGCGGTAAAGAAAAATACGAAGCCGCCATACAAGAACTTGAACAAGAAATATTTGTACGAAAAGAATCAGCATGAGTAACGTAAGCGGTATTATAAAATCAATCCAAGACATTATGAGAAAAGATGTCGGTGTAGACGGCGACGCACAGCGTATAAGCCAACTTGTCTGGATGTTTTTCTTAAAAATTTACGACGACCGCGAGAAAGAACTTGAATTATTAGAGGATAACTATAAATCGCCTTTGCCACAGCATTTAAGATGGCGAAACTGGGCAGATAATACAGAAGGAATGACAGGAGACGAGCTAGCAGATTTTGTAAACTTACAACTTTTTCCAACTCTAAAAGAAAAACTTAGCCTTCAAGGCGAAAAAGGCAAACGTGCCGCTGTAATTAAAGTAGTCTTTGAAGATGCCTACAACTACATGAAATCTGGCACCTTAATGCGCCAGGTCATTAATAAAATTAACGAGATTAATTTTAATAACTCAGATGACAGACATACATTTGGAAGCATCTATGAGCAGATCCTAAAAGACTTACAAAGCGCAGGTAATGCAGGTGAGTTCTATACACCCCGTGCTGTTACACAATTTATCGTAAACAGAATAGATCCAAAGTTAAAAGAAACAGTTTTAGATCCAGCTTGCGGAACAGGGGGCTTTTTAAGTTGTGCTATAGACCATAAAAGAAAAAACTATCTTAAAGCCACTGCTGATGAAGAAGCATTACAAAAAAGCATTTACGGGGTCGAGAAAAAAGCACTTCCTCACATGCTGTGTGTTACCAATATGATTCTTCACGGAATCGACACACCAACTAACATAAAGCATGAAAACACCTTATCAAGACCATATAAAGATTACGGGGCAAGCGACCGAGTAGATGTGATTATCACAAACCCACCGTTTGGCGGAATGGAAGAAGATGGTATAGAAAATAACTTTCCAGCAAATTTTAGAACCCGCGAAACGGCCGATCTTTTCATGGCTCTTATTGTAAAACTTCTAAAAGATAACGGCCGCGCAGCCGTGGTTCTTCCTGATGGATTTCTTTTCGGCGAGGGAATGAAAACCAGACTTAAACAAGAGCTTGTTGAAAAATGCAACCTTCACACAATTGTAAGACTTCCAAATGGTGTGTTTGCCCCTTACACAGGTATTAAAACAAATATTTTGTTTTTTACAAAAAAACCAGAAAAAGAACATCCAGCAACAAAAGAGATCTGGTATTACGAGCATCCATATCCAGACGGTGTAACAAGTTACAACAAAACAAAACCAATGCGGTTTGAGGAGTTTGAGACTGAAATAAATTGGTGGGGCAAAGAAAAAGACAACTTCAAAACGCGCACACAAACCAAACAAGCCTGGAAAGTTTCGATCGAAGACGTCATTGAGCGTAACTACAACCTAGATATTAAAAATCCTCACATTGGTGAACAAGTTGATCACGACCCAAAGGAGTTATTAAAGCAGTACCATGAGCAACAAAAAGAAATTCAATCATTACGTGATCAATTAAAATCTATATTGTCTGCTGCGTTTGAGGCTAAGCACTAATGAGTAAGCCTTTTGAAGTTATTATTGAAAATTTTGATATCTGGTCTTCTGCAATTAGGAATAAATCAGCTGCAGGAAGAGGGACTAGTAAGAAGATTGAGCTTTATGGAATTAAAAAACTAAGAGAATTGATTTTGG
>JBILET010000158.1:0-4376 GCA_044351935.1 Bdellovibrionota bacterium | reverse complement strand
ACACAAATTAAGGTCCCTGTTTGGCTCACCGAGCTATCTGCGTGGACAGTTTCTCGGGCAATCCATTCAGCTGAATTTTCAATATGCTCAAGGCGGCTGGTGATATCTAATAGTTTGTCTACTGAAGCCATAAACATTTGATGTCTGACTTAGATGGGTGGATTCAAAATGCAATTTTACTAAGGTTTTTGAGCAGTTGCCTTAGGTAAGAAATCAAATTCTACGTTTAGTACCTTGTTACGTGAATAAACTGATAGAGTCCCAATCGACATAGACCTAAGAAGGCCAAGCTGCTCGTTGTTAAAAGTTGATTGACCACCTGTAAACAAACTTAAGCTAGACTGAACGCTTTCAATTAGAGCGGCAATGCGCGGTGCGCTAGCGTAAGCGGAAAAAAGTGATGATGACTTTGGAAAGTTATAACCTCTTGTAGCCAATTCATTGTCAAGTTGTATAGCTTTGGAATCCGTAACATTTATTACGCCAGATTCTGAACTTGAAACAAAAACATTATTTGCGTCATTTGTAATGTATACCCCAACCCCTAGTGGTGATTGAACGTAGTTTAATCTGATTCCTGATGTTTCTTTTTCAAACCAATTAGACATTGGCACCTGTGAAGAAACTAATTTTTGGATTTCGTTCTTTAATAATTCATGAAGTTTGGAAGAATTTTTTGAGCTAAATGATAATACGATATCTGGAAACAAAGATTCGCCTCCTGCTTGAAGCACGGATAACGAGACATTATCAATATATTCAAGTAGAGGTTTTAAGGATTTGGCAATATCAACTTGATCCGTGGGGCTTTGAGCAATAACTGCGTCTAGAATCGCGTTGATAAAAGTATTGCTTAAATTAAGTGCAAAGGAGGCTTGATCAGTGACACCCGAGAAAAATGAGCTAGGGACTGTTTGGGAAGAGCTAGAACGATCTAATACTTCTACCAAACGTGTTTGTTCAGGTGATTTGGGTGATAGGGGAGCAAGTAATTGCAGTCTGTAAGTTTTGTCTAGTGACTGAATGATTTGAAAAGAATTAACTGGTAAATCATTACTCGAAATTGATCCAGATTCACTGGGTATTTCTAAGTCTTTTTGAATATTAAAAGAGCCAATAGCGAATGTCAGAGGATTGATTAATTGTTCAGAAAGATTCGTATCAAGTTTGTATTTGCTTTTATTTTTAGTCAAACAATCGCTACTAGACATGCTAGATAATATGTTGTTTGTTGGTGACACATTAAACTTAACGAGCAACCTATCGGAATTTTCGTTGGACTGGATTGCAAAGTTATTCTGGTCGTGTAGTTTAGAAATGTTTGAATATAGTATAGATGCAGATTGTGTTCCTGTTGCCTGAACGCATAGTCCCATTTCGGTATCGGATACATAAGTGACAAGTCCAGAAATATATTCAGCAAATCTACCCTGCGGTAAGGCCGCTAATATCTTAAGAATATTATCTTTAATGCTCTCAATTTTACTTGAATCACTCGTCTCGATATTCGAGATAAGATCAATTAGATCATTTATCGTAAGGGGGTTATCTTTAAATTTACTACCATCTAAAAGGTAAAATGATGAAGTTGTTTCTGGAAGGGCACTGTAAAGTAGCTTTGCGCTATCTTTAGGCTGTTCTTTTTTGCTACATCCAACATTTAGTATGCAAGTAACTAAAATTAGATTAATTAAAAAAATAGACTTTAAATGACCAGACATTATCGAGAAAAAAGTGAGTAAATAGATATTCGATTAAACAACAAATCTTATTGTATAATACATTATAATCTTTTCCCGCGACAGCGAATTACTGTACGACTTGTGGGGGAGTTGACATAAACTTAGTATTGCCAAATGACAGAAGATAACGAGGATAAACAAAGTCAACTAGATCTGGGTTTAACTCAAATCCTTGAGTCTTTGTCGAATCCGGAACCTAGTGATGCCAAAAGCGTTGAAGATGATAGTCAACTAGATTCGGTCCCTGTTACAGATCAAATAGATCCAAGAGTTACCAGCATTTCAGACTCGATTCAAAACCAGAGTTTGCCGGTTGTCCTGGTCGTTCCACAGCTTTTAGATGTTTTGAGAGACCGAAACTCTTTTAACCAAGTATCAAAAGATAAACTAATAGAGTGTGCAGTAAAAATTACAAAAGATTTACTAAGACAGGATGAATCTTTGTTAGCGGATTCTGTGTTAACTTCTATTGAGCCTAGTGATTTACCAAACTCTTGCAAGCAATCATTACTTGAGGCCCTGGATCAATTTATTGTTTCATCCAAAAACGTAAAGCAGGAGGGGTTTACATCCGAAGACCCCAAATTGCTTAATGCTAGATTATCTTTGTTGGAGTTTTATAGAAGTATAAAACCAAAAATCGATGATATAAAAAATATATATATCCCGCCAAGCACTATTGAGAAGTTTGAGTTTTCGTCTACGGCAGATAGGAAATTTGATAAAAAGGATCGTAAAAAAATCAATCCATGGATTTCTTATGCTTTAATTATATCAGTATTAATAGCGATTTATTCGTTGTTCTTGAACTATAATTATATCCCATATGACATGGCCGATAGTGATTACGCTAAAAATTATAATTCAAGCTCATTAGGATCTTTAGTTAAAGATGAAAGCTCATTACAAAGACAAGAAGTAAGTAATTTAAGTGCTCTGATGTATGATGTGTCTCGTCAGCCGACTGCTTTAGCTGCTCCATCTGCTGTTGCCTCACCTACGTCGCCAGTTATTGAAAATGCTCAACCAAGCACATCTACCGCAGCCAAGAGAAAAATATCATTAGATATGACAGGGCCAATTGAGCCTGAAAGAGTTAAGCAATTGATGGATAATAGAGATTCATCAATTTATGAAAGACCCATGAATAGAATCGATAGACTTCCTGTGTTGAGTGATGACTACTTACCGTCAGAACGTGATTCATTACCAAATAAAGATCGCGATTCACGTAGACAGATTGATAGGCCTGGTAGGTTTAATTCTGGTCAAAGATATGAAGTTATGATTAACACATCTGTGATGGATGCTCCTTCGTTTAATGCCAAGGAGGTCGAAGAACTATATGTTGGTGATCGAGTTCGTGTTGAAGCCAGGCTTGGTAGATGGCTAAAAATTCGCTCCCGAGACGGTAATCCAGGATACATTTTGGCGGGTGATGCGGAAAAATTATTCGACTGATTATTGTTTTTAGATTACCTCTCTTCTAATAAATGTAGAATTAAGTTAGCCTTTATTTAGACCGCTATGCTTAGTTCCGTAGAAATTCTCGCTCTATCTTTTACTCTTTTTGCTGGTCTTGCTACTACAATAGGTGCTGGACTTGCATTTTTTGTTACTCGGACCAACTATAGGTTTCTGTCCGTATCTTTGAGTTTTTCTGCTGGGGTTATGCTTTATGTTTCGTTTGTTGAAATACTCAGAAAAGCCGAAACTTCATTACAGAATAGTTATGGTGAATCTGCGGCAGCTTGGTTAGCAACTGCTGGTTTTTTTGTCGGAATAATTTTTATTGCAGTCATAGATAGATTTGTTCCTTCGCCTGATAATCCACATGAACCGCCATCTCCGCAGGATTTGGATGCGTTAAGTCAAAGTTCACCGCCTCAAAACTTAAGTAAATTACACAGAACAGGTATTTTTACTGCACTTGCAATTGCAATCCATAATTTCCCAGAAGGTCTAGCTACGTTTATTGCAACTTTAGATGATCCTTCTGTTGGAGCGGCCATTGCCATCGCAATTGCTCTTCACAATATACCCGAAGGTGTTGCTGTAAGTATCCCCATTTATTATGCCACAGGTAGTAAGTGGAAAGCTTTTTGGTTAGCTTCGTTTTCTGGTCTAGCTGAGCCGATTGGAGCTTTAGTTGGATATATGCTTTTATCGCATTTTCTTTCGCCTGCTGCTATGGGATTTACGTTTGCATCCGTTGCAGGAATTATGGTGTTTATCTGTTTAGATGAACTACTTCCAACTGCAAGACAATACGCAAAGGGGCACGAAACTTTGTACGGTATTGTTACTGGAATGGCTGTTATGGCTTTGAGTTTACTTTTACTAAAATAAAAAATTATTTTGGAAGTTAGTCTGAAAGCGAAAAGCTAATTTTTAGTTCTGTTAATTTTTCAAGAATTTTTGATTTATGTTCTTTGTCTCGGACTTCTAATGAAAATCTGATTTCAACATCTCCTGGAATTGCCGCAAATGCTCTGTCGTGATCGACATCGATTATGTTAGCACCTTCTTCTGCGAATATTTTCGTCAAGACTTGTAGGGAGCCTGGTTTATCAGGGACCGATGTTTTTATTCTAATATGACGGCCCTGTTTTGATAGGTCTCGCATTAAAAGAC
>JBILET010000156.1:0-4387 GCA_044351935.1 Bdellovibrionota bacterium | reverse complement strand
CTAGTTGGGGTTCGCCCTGGGATTTCGATAAAAAAGCTAATAGCTGACTTCTTTTTTACGATCGCTGCCGTTCGACTTTTGTTGAAAGGAGATTACGACAGCATACATGCCGTAGAAGAATCTGTATTTATTGCGCTGCCCTTTGCGTTACTAAATAAAAAACCTATTGTTTATGACATGGATTCTTCTTTAGCATCGCAATTATTAGAGAGATGGAAATTTCTGTCTATAATTAAACCAATCATTAGTAGCTTCGAGAAAATTGCCATAAAAAAATCCTCTGGGGTCTTAGCTGTTTGTGATGAACTTGTAAAATTAGCCAGTTCCTATAATAAAAATTCAGTTACCGCTTTATATGATGTCTCGTTATTAGAAGATCAAAGCGCACCGACGCAAGAAGATTTAAGAGTTACAATTTCTGCGCCAAATGACAGTAAAATAATTTTGTATATCGGAAATTTAGAATCGTACCAAGGCGTAGATCTACTAATTGAGTCCATGGCTTGTTTAGTAAAAGATAAAGACGAACATAAAAATACACACTGTATTATTATTGGTGGCAATCCTTCTCAAATTGAGAAGTACTCAAACATGGCTGTTAATATAGGCGTTTCTAAACACGTCCACTTAATCGGGCCAAGACCACTTTCACAGTTAGGTTCATATTTAAAACAAGCAAACGTACTTTCATCCCCTAGGATTAAGGGCAATAACACTCCTATGAAAGTTTATTCATATTTAGATTCAGGCGTACCTGTAGTTGCCACAAAGTTGATTACGCATACTCAAGCTATGACTGACCATGATGCTTTTTTGGCAGAACCTAATCCCAGGTCATATGCAAATGCATTACATGAGGCTCTAAGTAATGCTAGTCTATCCAGATCAAAAACTGATTCCGCTAAACAATTAGTTGCAAATAGATACACCAAAAGTGCGTTTAGCAAATCTTTAATCGAATTCTATCAAAAACTTTTTTCTTAGTTATCGCTTAAATCGTCTTGCAGCATCTAATGCAGTTTGGGCTTCAGGCGTTCCAATTTTACGCAAAGCAAACGCAGCAGAACTTTGAACTCCTGGATTTGGATCTGAAAGTAATCTTATTAACATTGGAACAGCTATATTAGCATGAGGTGCTCCTATGTATCCTAGTTCAAGTGCTGCTTGGTTTCGCTCCGACGCATTTGAACTAGATAGTTGCCGAGTAAGCACAGGCACTTTTTTGGGGTCAGAACATGATGAAACCATCAGTAAAATCAGTATAAATAGTAAAATCTTCAATGGTTTCATGTATATAGGTTAATTTGTTATTAATTATAGTAAGGATATCACGTGGGCTAACACCCTAAAAATACAGTTATTTATTAGTTTTTAAAGTCACTTTTCCAGAAGCAGATTACAAACTCTTTGCGATTGATACTAAAGATAGCAATCACTATGAGTAATTTTGATCCAAAATCTAACCGCGACGCTGGTCTTCAAGGACTACTTTCACAGAAAGATCTTGATACTGTTTTAGGGACTAATAATGTCCGCGGATCTGCAATGCGTCCTCCGGTACATTCAATTCCAAGTGATTCAATAACAAAATTTCAACAAGTTTTAGGTGAAGAATTAGGTTGTGATGGTTCGTTAAAACTTACCCCATCAAGACATGGTGTTGAAGTCGAAATTAACTACCCCGATGAAAAACTACATATTTACGGACAATCCGAAGGTTAGCAATATGAAACTTATCGCAAAAATTTCTAAAGCTGATGGCCCACTAAAAGTCTCACCGAAAACTACTTGCCTAAATAATGCGCAAGACGATCATGTTGTTGCTATTTCGATTCAAGATGCAAAACATTTTCTAAAAGACTTTGCGGCGTTATTTCAATCTAAACTTGTTGGCATTCAAGATAAATTAATTGGTGCTATTATTCATGAAGACCGCGTATTGTATTGTGGCAAACGCAAACAATGGATTGAAAAGTTAGAGTGCTTAAGAACAATTCCTTTTGCCATAGAGCTAATACGTACTCCTCAAGCCGTATGCTTAAACTACATTAGAGTTAGTGAAGTAAAAGTTATGAAAGGAAAAACTATTTACTCTCTTCCTTACGGAGATACTGAGCTTAATTATATTTTTCCGATTGCTGACTAGGGTAGTTTTTACCGCAGGGGGACGCAGGGCAATCGCATTAAGTTTAGCCATTCCTTTATATTAAGTTTAATTTTCTTAACGCGAAGGCCACGAAGAGACGCGAAGTTGTTGAAAAATCTACTTCGCGTCCCTTCGTGGTCTTCGCGTTAAAATTAATTATAACTTAAGTTAGAAAATAGTGATGCGATTAGTTATTTAACCTAGCTTTGAGGTGAATGACTTATCATGGACAGATAAACATATCTTTATCTAAACGCGCGTCTTGCACGATTATTAGGTTTTACCCTACTAATCTTTTTAGAAGGCTTTATAACTACTTGTTTTTTATCCTTTGGCATCAAAGACAAAGCAAGCACTTCCTCTACATGTTTGACTGTGTGGAATTTTACTGATTTTTTAAGATTAGCAGGTATTTCTTCTAAGTCTTTTGCATTCTCAAAAGGAATAATTATTTCAGTAATTCCTAATCGAATTGCAGCTAAGACTTTTTCTTTAATCCCACCTACAGCCATAACATTTCCACGAAGAGTAACTTCGCCAGTCATAGCTAAATCTGATTTTACTTTTCGGTTAGAAAGCGCGCTCACTAATCCGACAACTATAGTAATCCCAGCAGACGGCCCATCCTTAGGCGTAGCAGCACCCGGCAAGTGAATATGGATATCGTGTTTGCTATTAAAGTTTCGCTCTAATCCAAGTTTTTCAGCATTTGCACGTGCATAAAAAAGTGCAGCTTGTGCTGATTCTTGCATTACCGATCCCAGCTGGCCTGTTAATGATAATTGCCCAGTACCAGATGCAACCGATACTTCAATTGGCATAACCTCACCACCAGCAATCGTCCAAGCAAGACCACGAACCAAACCAACTACAGATTGTTTTTCTGTCTCTTCAGGATCAAATTTTGTTAATCCAAGTAGACGTTCTACTTCTTTAGGGTCTAATTTAAGAACAAGTTTTTTCTTTTCGACTTTTTCGCGAGCAATTTTTCTAAATAACGATCCGATTTCTCGCTCAAGATTTCGAACACCAGCTTCTCGTGTGTATCTTTCTATTAAAAATTTTATCGCTTCATCATTAATAGAAAACTTAAGATCCGCTGTACCGTTTTCTTCTTGTTGTCTTGGTATTAAGTAACGTTTAGAGATCTCAACTTTTTCTTCTAACGTATATCCAGATATATAGATAACTTCTAAACGATCAAGTAGAGCATCTGGAATAGTATCAAGTGTATTTGCTGTTGCAATAAACAAGACTTCGGATAAATCAAAATCAACGTTTAGATAGTGATCGCGGAATTCTTGATTCTGTTTTGGATCTAAAACTTCTAATAATGCAGAAGCAGGGTCTCCTCTAAAATCAGCTCCGACTTTATCTAACTCATCAAGAACAATTACAGGATTTCGGCTTTTTACTTGTTTTAATCCTTGAATGATTCTACCAGGAAGGGCCCCGACATAAGTTCTTCTGTGCCCGCGTATTTCGGCTTCATCACGAACACCACCTAGGGATAATCTAAAGAATTTGCGTCCCAATGCTTCTGCTATTGATCTTCCAAGTGAAGTTTTACCAACTCCTGGAGGGCCAACAAAACATAAAATTGGGCCTTTAGAATCCTTATTTAATTTTCGAACACTTAAGTATTCTAAGATTCTATCTTTTGCTTTATCTAATCCGTGGTGGTCTCGGTCTAGGATATCTTTTGCTCGTTTTAGTTCAAGTTTATCTTTGGTAACAATTGACCATGGCAGATCTGCCATCCATTCAAGATAAGTACGAAGAAGTGCGTACTCACTAGATTCTGGATGCATGCGCTCTAATCTACGAAGTTGGTTTTTGCTCTCGAGTGCTGCAGCAGCAGGAAGCTCTGCTTTTGATAGAGCAACTTTAAGTTGCTCTAAGTCATCTGCGCTTCCTTCGGCATCACCTAATTCTTTATGAATTTGTTTAATTTGCTCGCGTAAGAAGTACTCTCGCTGAGCATTGGTCATCTCGGTATGAGCTTTTTCTCGAATGGTTTCTGAAAGACTTAACTGTTTTAAGTCGTCTGCAATTAATTTTTCGGTGTATTGCAGTCGTTTTAACGGATCAAGTTCCTCTAACATTTGCTGAGCTACATCAAGATCAACTTTATAGTGAGCCAACACAACATCACTTAAAACTGCCGGCTCTTGAATCTCTTCAGTTACAAGAAGCATTTCTTCCGGTAGCGCTTCTTGCTCAACTAGTTTTTGAATATTG
>JBILET010000155.1:0-4391 GCA_044351935.1 Bdellovibrionota bacterium | reverse complement strand
ATGATTAGCGGTGGCAGAATTGAAATCCGTGGCTTTGGTAGCTTCACAGTTAAGGAATATGAAGCGTATCAAGGTCGCAATCCTAAGACTGGAGACAAGATTGCTGTGCCTCCAAAAAAATTACCATTTTTTAAAGTGGGGAAAGAGCTCAAGGAGCGAATAGATCGTGACGAAGGCTAATCTGTATCGGATTTGTCGATGCAACTTAAAGTGTAGATTTTTAAATTTGTTAGGTGTAAAAGTACAGTATGTCAATTGATTGGTTATTAGATTTAGAGCGTTCAATAGATTCTGGAAAAGTTGTTTTTGCGTGTCCAGGTGTCGGAAGAAATCAGTGGGTATTAGGAAAGTCTGTTGATGACTTGATGGCTGCTGCTAAGAGATCTGCAAACACAAAAAAGATGCCTGTTAATATTGTGCGTGTTATTCCCAAAAATGACACCATCACTGGTGATATGTATCTTGTACCTACCATGATTGGTGAGCCTGGTGCTCGTGGGGAGCCGCAAATTGAGTGGAAACCTATCGAAGCTAAGGAAGCTGCTGAAAATATGAGAGACGTTCGTAAAGGGCCTTCTCCATTTTTTGGTATTCAAGTAGAAACTACAGTCAACCCTGACGGATAGTATTTAATAGAATTGTTTGTAATGGATTCAACTCGCTTCACCGTAAAGTCGGTTAGTAATTCTCGTTATTCATCTGGAGTATGTCGCCCTCAGAACTGGGAACAAAGAGTCTCTGGCGTAGAAACAGTAACTACAGAATGTGGAAAAACTTTGCGGTTATTCTGTGATGGCCAACAGAGTACTCCTCAACCTGGTTGGGTTATCGTAGTTGATTCAAAATCTGTTCGCGAAGATGGCTCTGTTAACTGGACCCTTTTTGGAATGCCAAAGGGTGTTAATACTACAAACCTCTAGCCTCTAACAATTGCCTGTACTGGTTGTTCGCTAAATAGAGTTGGCATTTCTATATTAAATTTTTCAAATAGTGGTTTTGGAATTAGCGAATCACACACATAGATTCTGCCTGTGTAATCTTCTGCTAACTCAATACCAGTTGTTGGAATCCCAGCGCATACTGTAGCTGATGCATATAAAGGAGCCCCGACACTTTTGCCAGTATCTGGATCAACTTGAGTTGGAAAATCAAAACAGTAAATAGGAGTGTTAAGTTCGTTTAATAAATTATTTGTAGCTCTTTGGAATGGATTATCAAGTACATCAAGTTTTGTAGTTCCTAATAAGCAGTTATGGCAGCTTTCAAGTATTGCTCCTATGTTTGCTGCATCATCTGGATTATCCCACACAGTCAAACTACAGCCGTAGTTACCTAGAATATTTAAAGAGCACTCTATATCGGATGATAAGGTCGATATATCGCCTGAAAATATAAGTTCAACTTCAGCCCCAGCATTTAATAGATGACGAGCAGTGGCTAGTACTACTAGACCTGCAAAACTATCATTTACTAAACATGCACTGCGTCCTCCCTCTGCGCTTAGCCCAAGGGAATTGCGAACTACCATAGCAAAACTAAAGGCAGCACTTTCGGCCATAAGCAAAGCTGGTATGCCATATTCCTGCATAGTAGCTTGCCTAAGCTCTAAGGCCTGCTTTGCGCTGATTGAGGGGACTTGAATGCCACTTTTTGTAATTAACACTAAAAAAAGGATAATATTTAATCGTTAAAGTTGAAATATCCAATTATTAGGGAGTTATTCTGATGAAATCTAAGCCAGTTGTAGCAATCGCTGGAGCCACAGGCGTTGTAGGGCAGGAAATGTTAGCAGTTTTAAATGAAGGTAAATTGCCATTTGCCGAAGTAAAATTATTGGCCTCTAGTGGTTCAGTGGGCGAAGTTTATCAAGTAGGAAGCGATCAAGGAGTTGTTGAAGAGCTTACAGAAAAATCATTTGAAGGTGTTGATATTGCTTTTTTTGCTACAAGTGCGGAATTAAGTAAAAAGTTTGTTCCAATTGCTGTCGAAGCAGGAGCGTACGCAATTGATAACTCTAGCCAGTTTAGAATGGAATCGGGTATCCCGTTAGTTGTTCCAGAAGTGAATGCTGATCAGATTACTGAAAAAACAAAAATTCTTGCAAATCCAAACTGCTCTACAATTCAACTTGTTCCAATATTAAAAGAGATTCATAAGATTGCAGGTTTAAAAAGAGTTGTAGTTTCGACTTATCAATCTGTTTCGGGTGCAGGTAAAGCTGCGCTAGACGAACTATGGGGGCAGACACTAAGTGTTTTTAACCAAAAAGATATCGAGACAGAAGCATTTCAACATCAAATTGCATTTAACTGCATTCCTCAAATTGATGTAATCCTTGATAACGGATATACAAAAGAAGAATTCAAAATTATCAATGAAAGCCGAAAGATATTAGGTATTCCAGATTTAAAAATTACAGCTACTGCTGTTAGAGTGCCGGTATTTTATGGGCACGCCGAGTCTGTAAACGTTGAAACTGTAAATTCAATTTATCCAGATGATTTGGTAAAAGCATTATCAACTGCCTCTGGTGTGGTTGTTTATCCTAATTCCTCGGATTATCCAATGCAGATCAATATTGGTGGCACTGATGATATTCATGTTGGAAGAATTCGACGTGATGAGTCGGTAGCAAATGGATTAGATTTTTGGGTAGTTGCGGATAATATACGAAAAGGGGCAGCACTTAACGCAGTGCAGATTGCTCAAGTGTTACTTAATAAATTTGCAAATTAATAGTGGAAGACTCGGTCTGCTACAGTCATAACTACAAAATTGTTATCGAGTACGATGGCGGCTGCTTTCACGGATGGCAAAAACAGCAAAACCTAATAACAGTTCAAAGCGAGCTTGAGCGAGCGATTCATATAGCATTGCACACTGACCAAGTTTCGCCTTTGCAAGCAGCAGGGCGCACTGATTCTGGTGTTCATGCGCTTGGGCAAGTTGTGAACTTTAAAACTAACTTCGAAGTTGATTTAAGGCGACTTAAGTCTGCAGTCAGTAATATATTAAAAAATAAATTATCGATTCTTGATGCTGTAGAAGTGCCTCTAAGTTTTAATTCACTTCACAGCGCGGTAGCTAGGCAGTATAGATATGTCATTCTTAATAGGCATGCGCCTGCTGTTATTGATCATACTAAAGCTTGGCATGTGGTTTTTCCGCTTGATATTGATAGGCTTAAAAGTGATGCAGCTGTTCTTGTCGGCGAGCATGACTGTACAAGTTTTAGGGCCTCGGGCTGTTTAAGTAAGTCTGCGATAAAAAAAATATTTAATAGTGAAGTTGAAGTTCAGGGCCGCCATTTAGTGTATACAATCAGAGGGAAGGGATTCCTAAAACAAATGGTCAGAAATATTGTTGGAACTTTGGTTGAGTTAAACCGTGGTAAACTTGAATTGCAAAGTATGTCTGAAGTTCTTTATGCAAAAGACAGAAAAAAAGCAGGGCCTACGGCACCTGCTCATGGGTTATACTTAGAACGTGTTGAGTACTAAGAAAATAACGCTGAATTTTTCTTTGATCTAGCTTCGTCTTTACGAGACTTCTTTAAAGATTCTTTAGCCTTTCTTTTTCTTTTTAAAGATGGCTTCTCGAAATATCTACGCGCTTTAAGTTCTTTGAAAAGACCTTCTTTAATAAGCTTACGCTTAAGGATCTTCATAGCTTTTTCGATATTTGTATCAACAACAACTTCCATTGGACCAGTACGAGGTCTTTCGGCTGGAGCAGCTGTTCCTGTGCCAGCGGCATTTTGATTTTGGAAGTAGTCTCTTTTACCCCGACGCTCAAACTTGTTTTCTGATTTTTCGTTGTTTTCCAATTTTCGTTCTCCTAAAAATTTTTAATTAGTTTGTTTAATTATGCGTTATCTGCTGCTTCAGTAGTCATTTCGTTAGTTTGCGCAAAACGAGTTTTAATTCTAGTAGCTTTACCACGTAATGGACGAAGGTAATGAAGCTTAGCTCTGTTAACTTTACCATGAGTAAGTACTTCAATTTTCTCAACGCGTGGGCTGTGAAGATAGAAAGTTCTTTCAACTCCTATGTTGTATGAAACTTTTCTTACAGTGAAAGTAGCGTTAGCACCTTCACGGTTTCTTCTTTTAAGAACAACACCTTCAAACGCCTGGATACGTTCACGGTTTCCTTCAACAATTTTAGCGTGAACACGAACAGTGTCGCCCGGACGGAACGAAGGAACTGATTCTTTTTTGACTTGGTTAGTTACTTTAGCCAAAAGTAATGCAGGTTTGATAGTAGTGGCTACGTTTTCAGTACTCATAATATTAACGACGCTCGCAAATAAAAAAAATCACTCCTCAAAATTAGTAATAACCAAAAAATGATCAAAACCAATTCAATTAAGAACTAAATTAATGCAGAACA
>JBILET010000340.1:0-2663 GCA_044351935.1 Bdellovibrionota bacterium | reverse complement strand
GAAACATGCCGTTCCTTATCCAGAATATGTAACCTCATTGCTACCATATAGAGAGCTAATATCTCACTTGGAAGGTTATAGTAATTGTGGTCTACATCGAAATACATATCCCGATACGATAATTCCTAAAGGATTTTTTGATAATCAAATCAAAATTAGCTACGGATTTAATGAAAGAATCCCTGGATATGTGCACATAAACCCACTTATAAAAAATTATGCTACGGTGGATCCCAAAGGCGTTGATTACCGATGTGTCTTAGAAGATTTGCCTTTATTTTGGAAAGATCGAATTTCGGAAGTTAAGATTGCTGATAATATAGATGAAAATTTAATGCTTAAAGCGCGTAATGATGCGATGTTAACATTATATAATGAGACATGTTCATCTATTCCAAGGGATTTATTAATTAAGAAAATTGATATTTCTCTTCGGAAAGACAAAAATGGTGCCATTCCGTTAAGCAAGGAAAACGAAATTGTATATAAGGGTGATTACTGTACGTTTGCTCATCATAACTTAAAAAATCAAAAGCCAAATATCTCGGTAATATGCGCAGAATTAAGTTATGGTACACCCAATAACGCATTAAGAAGTTTAAATACTCAGAGTCTTGAGAGATCAAAATATGAAATTATATGGACTGGGTGCATCAGTGAATTTGTATACTGGAGAGATTGGGCACGCACCTTACCAACTGATGTGGCATTTACATCCAATCAAGTTACAAATTGGAGGCATGGAACATATAACATTCATCAGTCATTAAATGAGGCTGCTATAGCAGCAAAATCTGATACTCTCTTATTTTGTACATCCACTGCAATATTCCCTAGTCGGATTCTTAATGTTATTGCGGATTACTATTCTAAGCCCAATAACCAAGATTCAATTTTAATATTGCCTGTTACTCCGATTAATTCTGAGGAAACTAGTAAGGAGTCGTGGCGCGATTTTATAGCGTGCAAAAAAGATATGTGGTCAAAATTAGGTGGATTTGATGAAAGTTCAATCTATAATGGCCAGGCTTGGGATTTATCAGAGCTTGTTAGGCGCGCACAAAAATTAGGAATCACTATAAATAACATCGATAGTAATGAAATAATTTTTGGACTTGATTCTTCTTTGGATGAACCAAGGATTCCAAGGCCAGCCAACGATGCAATAGCTACAACCACTACTCCATCAAAAATTAATAGATCATTATTATCTAATCAGATAGAAACTATCAAACTAGATAATTCGTTGCCCGATAATGTAATTTTATTGATTGATGATTTAAACGATCATCTAATCACTGGTAATATTAGTTTGGCACAAAGTGCGATGGCTCAATTAAATGAGTTTAATGACATCAGTAATCCAATACTAAGTTTTCTTGAGCCTCTTAGCTTAGGGGATATCGCATCAGCATTTGACTCCATAATTAGATCTTTACAACAATCAGCAGTTAAACCTGCCACATTGATAGTAACAGCTGGAATTCTTGCGTTTTCTTTGAAGTTATACGAACAGGCCGAACAGCTATTTATTCAATCAATTAACTTGGATCAAGCCAATTTTCATTCTCGCTTATTATTGACAGAGCTTCTTGAATCAGCAGGTAAGAATGAGTTTGCACTGCAGTTATCATATGATTCACTTAGATTCTACCCTAAGAACCAAGAATTTATGCTTAGAGTTAACAGGCTAGCTACTACTAGTGCAACTTAACAAATGAACGCCCAGGCACCAAGGATATTAGTTCCAACAAGAGTAATAAGTGATATCGCATGTCCCGATACCGGTAAGATATATGGTGTATGGGATAGTTATATAAATAAACTAGCTCAATATAATTCCATACCAATACTCGTACCGTTAAATATATCAGAAGATTCTATTCTTAATCTTATAGATATTGCTGATGGTCTGATGCTAACTGGGGGCGAGGATATAAACCCAGAACAGTATGGTCAAAAGACACATAATAATACCAAGCGAATCTCGGATGAGAGGGATCGAATTGAATTATTCTTAGCAAAAGAATTTTTAAGACGAAAAAAACCTGTACTGGGTATCTGTAGAGGATGTCAAATATTATCTGTTGCGGATAACGGAACCTTATATCAAGAAATTACAGAGTTAAATATAAATGAAACTCATAGTTCTGAGGGTCGAGGATCTAATATGTCTAGACATGATGTCATCATCGATCAGAATAGCAAGTTATTTAAAATTTTAGGTAAAACATATATTAATGTTAATACTGCACATCATCAAGCTGTTAAGACAGTTGGCAGTAGCTTTAATATCGCAGCATCTAGCCCAGCCGGGATTATTGAAGCAATTGAGCATCAAGATTTAAATTATTTTTGTATCGGAATACAGTCACATCCAGAAGCGGAAAATGCAGATTTAGAGCCGATTTTTACTTCTTTTGTGCAAGCTTGCAAAAAAACTTAATTCAATTTTTTAGCAACCCAAATATGAGTTGTATATGGGATCATAATTGATTGTGAATTCAGAGTTGAAAGGTATTTTTCGATATCATTAATAATATTAAAAAATTTATCTCCTGCTTGTCTGTGTAAAGTTGCATGAGATCTCCATGCTTCTACGCAGTCCACTATGGATTGTTCCCAAGAAATAGTTCCAGTAACTTTTTTTACTTCGCCGAATA
>JBILET010000008.1:0-14760 GCA_044351935.1 Bdellovibrionota bacterium | reverse complement strand
GCAAGAATTGTAGACATAAAAATTAAAAACGTATTGATTATCGACATGTAAGTTGCGCATTGAGCCCTTTTTGCAGGAGTCACGGCATCAAATAAAAAATTAGATCCCGCCAATCCAAATCCTGACCACACTAATCCAGAATAACTTGCTATTAAAAGCATTACCCAAAAATTTGAAGAAGCAAGCCACATTATTCCAGAGAAACAAACACCCCAACCGCAAAAAGATAAAATTCTTCTGTTTCCAAATTCATCTGAAAGTTTTCCCCAATTGCCCATACAATAGTACTGAACAAGTGACTGAGCAGTTACAAGAACTGACAATTGAAAATATGAAAATTGTAGATCTCGTAAAACATACAGAGTAAAAAATGCTCCAGAAAAATTGGAGGCAGCATTCATCGACGCCCAGAAAAGAACAAACTTAGCAAAGTTAGAAGACGGAAGTTTTTTTATAAATTCAAAAAAAGTGAAATGAGTATCATGAGAAAACTTATGCCCTGGATCTTCATATCTTGATAACCAAAGGCTTGAAGCCAGTCTTGAAAGGCCAGCAATTATAAACAAAGCGCCAAATCCATACATTTCGATGTGATTATTAGTTGCTGTGGCAAGAATCCAACCTCCAAGTAGCATCGAAGCAACTAGAACCCACCCAGACCGCTGGTTCCTAAACCCAAAATATTCGCCTCTAATTCGTGCAGGGACTAAGTCTCCGATTAAGCTGTTCCAAACAGGAGCCGTAACGTTGCCCGATGAAGCATACAGAATCCATAAAACCAATAGTACCCAAACCCAAGCTGAACCATGTACGCCACTGAATGCTAGGAGGCTTAATAAAAACCACGAGATTCCCTGTAAAAAAGCTCCAACAACTATTATTGATTTTCGTTGATATCCATTTTTATACAATCGAAGACCTAGCCCTTGCGCTAAAGCAGCCAACAGAGGAGGAGTAGACGCTAGAACACCGATTTGAAGTGAAGTGCCACCAAGAGCAATCCCAAAAGAAGATAAATAAGATTCGCCTAAACCAACCATCACACAGAAATACATTGCATCTAATAGAGCAGCTCTAAGAGATACATTCTGGCTAAATTCAGGATGGTGACTAAGTCGATCAAAAAGGTACAACATACATAGAGTCACTATAGTTTGACATGCATTTAAAAGGTTACCAATTATCAATTTTACTATTTTTGACTGGCGGCATTCTATTTGCGTCTGCGCTAACTACAATGATGCAGGAATCAGATTCTATGGTACTGCCCGCAAAGATATCGGTCACTCAGGGTAATATTTTTGCCATAAAAAAAGATAATAATTGCTTATTGAGTATCGAAGCTAACTGGAAAAAACAACCAGAGGGGGCCAGTATTTACATCACTGGACGTATACCTGGGGCAATAGATGGTTCTGCCCCGTTTTTAAAAGCAGAGTTATCATTCAATCAATTTGACCAGTTATTTGGTTCAGTTTTCGAATTCCCTCACATTTCACAAAATTCAGGAAAGTTTTTAAAAGTTGGATCCCAAGGAGTTACTCCAATTGACATAACAATTTTAGGGCAACTATTTGATCGACCATTGTCATTAAAAGTGTCCGCCAAAGGTCCTGTTACTTTAGTTAGAATAAAAGACTACGTGTGGATTTCGGTGCCAAGGTCACAAGTTGCTGAATCTAATAAATATCAAGATCAAATAGCAACTAATAATATTTCCTTTGTAAGTTTAAATAATATTAGTGAGTGCATATCAGACGGCAAAATAGAATTTAACTTGCCTGGGGTTGTACAGTCGTTATCTTCTGTAATTAATGATTTAAAAAATAGTAGCTCTGAGGGTGTTAAATGATCTTATTAAGACCATTATACCAAGCTAGTGTAAATAGATTTGTAAAAGGAACAAATCTTAAACAAACCTTACTACGTGATGGCACTGTAATAATACTTGGTTTATTAATTTCAACTGGCGGGTATTATGGAACGCAGTGGATTCTTTCTCAGCTAGAGCAATTATTTTCACTTGCATACTTATCTCCAACTACTCCCTTATATTTAGTTTTTCTAATCCTATTTGGATTATTAACAATATCAAATATCGTCAGTATGAGTGGGGCATTCTACCAAAGTGAAGACATCGATCTTATTCTTGCTAGCCCTATTAATAAATCAAAATTATTTTTTCAAAGATTTTTTATTACTGCTTTTACTACCAGTATTATTAGTTTAATTTTTATTTTTCCGATCTTATTGGCATACGCAGTAAGATTTAAAGCGCCCCCGCAATTTTTTGTACTTGCATTAATGGGGACAGTCCCATTTTTTATTATTCCCGCTTCGATTGGCTTTATCGGAGCAACCGCTCTGGCTTGGTTAGAAAAGTTAAGAAAATCTAAAATAATGCTGTTGTTGTTCTTAGCTTTATTTATATTCGGAGTACTAAAAGGTGTTGATGTAATTCGGTTGATAATAACATCTCGTGCCAATACTCAAGACTTTAGTCAGTTAACGAGTATTTTTTCTGTTGCAAATGTTCGGTATGCACCGTCTACATGGTTAGTAGAGTTAATAGAGGTATCGCTTAATCTTTCGCAAAGCGTACTTTTGATTCGCTTGGAACTTTTATGGGGAATGGCACTTTTAACTTTGGGAATAAGCTCATTGTTATTTGAATTAGGATATATGCCGGCATACTCCACAAGTAGGAGTATGGGTAATCGCAAAAATTATAGGTCATACAGATTCAACGCTATTGTTTCGATTTTGCCAGCTGGTATTCGAAGTGGTGTAGCAGTAATGAAGCGAGACTCGCTAATGTTAACCCGCGATGTTGCGCAGGTATTCCAAGCAATATTACTCTTTGGGATTTTTAGCGTTTACTTATATAACTTAAGAATTTTTAGTGCGCTATCAGTGGCTGGGCCAAACGATACATGGTGGAGGAATTTTTTATTTATATCTAATTTTTGCATGTCTGCATTTATTGCACTAGCGATGTGTACAAGATTTGTTTTTCCATCGATCTCTATAGATGGAAGAGCTTATGTTACATACATAGTAAAATCACCAATTACAACACACCGATTTGTTGTAGGTAAATTTGTTTATTGGTTATTAGTTGTTAGTGTTTGTCATGCGATTGTTAGCATGCTTGGAAACTTCGCTTCAGGTGGGACAATCAATCAGATCCTTACAACAGCAGTCATTAGTGTTTTTACTTCACTAGGTCTCGTCGGTCTAGCAATAGGATTAGGGGCAAAATTTTCAAGATTCGATTGGGAGCATCTTTCTCAACTAGCAGTTGGGTACGGAAACATTATTTTTATGTTAATTGCTGCTGCTTGGATATTTATCTGCTTAATTCCAGCATGGTTTATAATAGTTCCATACCGAACTAACACAACAAATCTTTCATATTATTTAGCTTGGGCAATATTAATAGCTTCAAACAGTTATATTGCGGCAAGGGCGATAAGATCCGGTGTCTGCCAACTAGAGCAGATGCAAAACTAAAATAATTTCCTAAGACAGTAACAGAGCTACTCTGCGATACCCTGCGTTCCTCTGCGGTAAAAAATACCAGCAAAAATATTCTACTGATATTGCATAGTCTTCAAAGCCTGAATTCTAGCTTCGATAGGAGGATGCGAAGCAAGGAATGAAAGCCAAGATTTGCCACCACTAATTTTTAGAGTGGCTAAAGATTTATGCTCATCTTCAATATCAGTTTTGCCCATATATCTCTGCAAAGCTTCTAAGCCAGCAATCATTTTGTTTGCGCCAACTAATTTAGCAGAGCCAGCATCAGCTTTAAATTCTCTGTGCCGTGAAAAGCCCATAACAACAAGCATTCCTAGAATACTTAGAGCAATCTCTAGAACAAGAACAACTAACATATTAACCCACCAACGGCTTTCTTCTTTAACTGTTTGAGAAACAGCAAAACCAATAACGCGGGCAACAAACATAACTATGGCGTTAACCACACCTTGTAAAAGAGTCATGGTAACCATATCGCCGTTTTTTATGTGAGCAATCTCGTGAGCTATAACTCCTTCGATTTCATCGCGATTCATTCTTTGTAAAAGACCAGTAGAAACCGCAACTAAAGATCTACTTTTAGACGGACCAGTAGCAAATGCATTTAACTCTGCACTTTCATAAACACCAACTTCTGGCATTTTAGGTAATTGAGCAGTTTTAGAAATAGTATCTACCATTGATACTAATGTTTGGTACTGACCTGCATTAGATGGATCGATTACTTTTACACCCATCATCATTTTTGCCATCCATCTGGACATCAAAAGCGAGATAAATGCTCCTCCCATACCCCAAACCAGGCAGAATACAAGCAAGGCGTTGTAGTCTATGCCGTTAGCAGAAAGATATGGTTTAACTCCAAGCAGATTGAGTACAAGTGATAGAGTAACAACAATTAGTAT
This sequence comes from Bdellovibrionota bacterium, assembly GCA_044351935.1. Lineage (GTDB taxonomy): Bacteria > Bdellovibrionota_C > UBA2361 > UBA2361 > JBIKWN01 > JBIKWN01. The sequence continues at coordinate 10,315 of JBILET010000008.1, read as the reverse complement.
GTTGGTGATAAGAAAAAGAAAAATTCGTTTAATCATAAGCAGTACAGTAACCATCAATTAAGTCGTCGACAAGGGGTTAGGCGCCAAAACTGACACATTGTATACGGATGTCCGTAACTGGATTAACACATTGAAAATATTAGAAATTTCTGGCATAGTAGGCACGTTTAAATATGTACAACAAACGTAAAATTCGCAAATTTTTATATTTAATTATACAACTAATCAAATGAACGAAGTTAAAATTGAAGAAGTAGTCGAAGCCTTTGCAAAATCAAAGAACCTAAATTCTGCGTTAAAAAATTTACTAAAAAGAGAAGAGAATCTACCAGACTCGTTATCAAAACTTGCCAAGAATTTCCGCGCCACCTTAAGTGGTATTGTAATGTCACCAGCTAGTAAGCTTTTTATCGAAAGAAACTACAGCAGCAATGAAAAGTTTTTTCTGGTAGCTGCAAGATATGCTCACCTAGAGTTTATAGATAACTTACTTGGATCGATTGTAGATTCTTACGGGGAGGCTTTTAACTCTACTTATGAAAGTCATACCGATTCAATAGTCATTACTAATAAAAGCGAGTTCGAACGAATTGTAAAAGAAGTGGTGGCTAAAGCTGAAACAGCTTTAAATAGCGCAAGTTTGCCAAGTTCAAACTTTATGAAACTTACTTTTTATACCTCTTTATTCGACCCGAATGTATTAAAAGAAGTGTTAAAAATATGTTGATATGATAATTGTAATCTAAATTTATAAGTCTTAAATACAAAGTGCTCATAACTTCCTATTTGATTTTTCAGTGTATTTATTGTGCAATTAGTTCTTGAATTTTGGGTGATAAGAATCCAACCATACCCCGAGATTGTAACCCTGACGCTTGTTTGGCTGCGTTATCGCCTTGTCCAAAGAAAAAATCAACTCTATCAGGTCCAGTAATCGCACCGCCTGTATCGTGATTTGCAACCAAGATCCACTCGTCATTTAAGTTTAATAAACCTAGGGAGCTTTTAGGGAAAAGTGTCTGATCGGTGGCAATTGATATGTCTTTAACAACAGGAGTATTCAGGCTGCCCTTAGCTAAATCTTTGGTGAGTTTAAAGAATACGTAACTTGGATTCCAGTTTAATACATCGTCTTGGATATCTTCATTCTGTCTAAGTACGCTTTTGATTGTGTCCATTGTTACGTTGTTTTTTTGTAGTAATCCTAACTCGATTAGTCGTTTGCCTATTGGTCGATAAGGATGTCCGTTTTTATTATCGTAGGCAGCTAGGACCGAACTTCCATCTTTTAAAGTAATATGTACAGAGCCCTGTATATGGGCAAAGAATCTTTCTAGCGGGTCTTTTAAATATATTATTTCTAGGCCGCGTTTGTTTAGGATCCCATCAGTGTCGATTTGTTTGCGAGAATAGTAGGGGACAGAAACATTATTTTTGAATAGCCTTCCTCTGTTAATGACGGGGATCTCTGGGGTTAATTTTGATTTTATTTGTTCATCTAAATTGATAGTTACTAAATCATCTGGCGTTGAATAAAGCGGGTATTTGTATATAGAGTCTTTATGTAATGAACCTTCGATTTGCGGAACATAATATCCAGTGATTAGAACTTTATTTGCAACTGATTTGTGGAAATTAAAATTATCAAAAATATATTTAATAATTTTAGTTTGGTCTGGATTCTTTAAGGCATACTCTTTCAAATTCAAAAATGACTTTATCATCTGACTTTTAGGTATGGATTCTTTTCCATATATCAAAGTTGTTTCATTTGTCTTAGAAAGAAATTCTATAGAGCTATCTAGCGCTTTGATTAGGTCACCCTTGATTGTAATTTTTTCGCTTGGATAAATAGAAGATTCTAACGCATCGTATGCGGTTATTTTAAGTGGCATTTGTACAGCACATCCACTTAGTAACCAAATTATAAGTAATAATAAAAGGATTATTTTTGTTCGCATGTTATTAACGCTATAGGGTTTTGAAATGATAATTCAGCTTCGAGTATTTTAGTGCTGGATATGCGGTTAATTTTAGCAGCACAAAGATCTTGTATAAGCTTTATTCTGTTTTCGAAGTCTGTTTGTGGCTCTTGGTCTTTTTGATATTGCAAAAGGAAGACGATTCTAGACCAAGAATTGTTAGGATCTAAATTATCAAAAATATCTCTTAACTTGGTCCATTGATATATCCAGCTAATCCTAAACTTTTTCTCATCTTGGAGTGCAAATTGAGGATTATTTGCATAGGATTTTAACTGCTCAAAAGAGTTTGTAATAGAAAAGAAAATAGGTTGATTTCGTTGATCGAATAAATCATCCAATAAAAGGAATATAATTTTACCTAAGTCATAGTCCTTGGGTAGATGAGCTAATATCAATGTGTTTGACTTTAATTCGCCTTGAATAGTTTTTGCAAGTGTTAATTCGATGGGTATATGTTTGGTGTATTGATTGCCTGATAAAAATCCAAAGACATGAAAACAAGACCCAAATAAAACAAATCCTGCAAAAATAATATTAAATAACTTATATGATAATTTTCTATTGGACTGATAAAGTAATTCAATACTTGTTACTAAACCAACAGAGCTAATTATATCGAGGACCAAGAATGTCACTGAAAGTCTTTTAGGTACTGGGCTTTCTGATAGTATACCAGGCGCTAAAGCTGCAAATAATATACCTATCAGAGCAGCAAACCTTGGCTGGCCGCAGTTTTTAATCGTTTGTGAGAGTCCTAACAAAGTAAAGGGAATCAAAAAGAAGGCATATGTTCTAGGATGTGTGTTAGGGATAAATGCTAAATAATCTTGATGGTGAATGTAGGTAGTTTTGTGAACTAAGCTATCTAAAAATAGTAGTAAATATCGGAATGATTGATTAACTACGAATAAGACTTTATCTAAAGTATTAATATGCTCTGAAGTGTTGCCCCAACTTGCTCTTACCGTAGTAAGTGTAAATGGATTAAGAAAATCCCACCTGCCATCTGCAAGGTAATATGACAAGGGCAACCCTAGATACCAAAAAATCGCTCCAACTGTGAGGGTTGGAAGAATGTATTTAAGTTGTCGTGTTTTAACGCTACCAGATATCAACAGTATAATTGTTGTTATAAATGGAATTGCAACAGCTGACTGCCCACTTGGATACTGATGCCATGATAGGGCCATAGCAAATATTAAAAAAATAGCTCTAAGTTTATCTAATGATTTTTTTTCAAAAAATAAAAATGTTGTTAGAAGCACAAGTAATGCTGGCCAAGCAGTAACACCGTGCGGGTGCACATCTGTACGACTCCATCCAATATGAAGATAATTCAGCGAAAAAATACAAGTAGAAACTAGAGCAATTTTTAAATTAAAAATTCTCTTTGATGCGAAAAATAAAACTACTATTGTAAATATTCCGACAATCGCGGAAGAAAATCGCACGCTCCAAAGCGAAATATCAAACAACTTGTAACATAAATATATTGGAAGATAATATAAAATACCTAGTGGCGCCCACGGCCCATTAACTCCTTTATTTGCATAAAAACTTCCCTTAATTGAAGATGCAGCAGCCATGTAAGGGGCAAGCTCTCCTTCAAAAGATCCAGGTATCAAATCCAATTGTGCAGTTCGAAGAAAAATTCCAATTATAAAAGCTATAAATGTTACTGCGATTAGCCATCGAGAATGGGTGCTGTTATTTTCTAAAAAATTATCAGTTGGCTTGTATATATAAAATAAGAATAATCCAACTATAAACAAAGGGCATGCTACCTGCATGCTGCCTGACATTGAGGAAGCTAATGCAACGCATGATATAGGTAATCCAAATGCTATACTGGTGCCTCTAAAGGCGATTAGGCTAAAAACTGCGATTAAAGTTAGTGAAGCCAAATATACGTAAAAGAAGTTATCAAAAATGTATTGGCCTAATGGGAAGATTGTGGATAGCTCCATAAATACAAAGATACTTTTACACGCAGATTTGCAGTAGATGCAAATTTATCGGTGTATCTTATTTCTTTGTAAATACGATTTGCTGAATGTCCACGTTATATAAGACTTTAGTGGCAGTATCAGGTGAAACCGAACTGACATACGCATGAAAGTTATCAAGCCTGGTCCAGGGTAGGAATGTTGCAAGCTCTGTTCCGGTGAAATTTCTTTGAAGTGTAGTTTCGTTTGAAACTAACTCAAATCCAGCATCGGTAAATGACCTTTCGATATTTCCGTTAGGGCCCGAGTCAGAATTAAGAGCAAATAGGCCTTTAAATAGGTTGCAATCGGTGTCTATCTTAGGATCCGAGGCATTAAGTTTATGAAGATTTTTTTCGGCGATCACTAAACGACCGCCTGGTTTTAGTAGTGTAAATAAATTCCTACAAAGTAATTTTAAATTTTCGTCTGTCACGAATTCAAAAAAATCTACAATTCGTATCGAGTCAAAAGTATCATTTCCAGATTGTTTTAAATCTTCCCAAACATCTACTGTAGGCATAAACCTAAGATCCTTGTATGAAGGATTGTTTTCATGCTCAGACCGAAAAATATCCAGAATCCTTTTTTCTCGTTCAAAAATTGTAATAGACCCATTAGGGTTTAATAGGTCTTGAAGTAGTAAATAGTCTGGGAAAAAACCACTACCTACTTCTAAGTGACGGTGTTCAGGCGAGGATACTTGTAATTCATCTCGAGTTTTCTGAAGGTATCTTTTTGTATATTTGTTGGCCCAGACCGTTTGTGATCTTGTGAGCTCGTCTTTGTAGAATTGATCTAATTTGACATCATCGTAGTCAAACTGCTTTTCGATTCTAAGTTGTAAAATACGTTTTGCTACTTTAAATCTATCGTATAAATTCTGATTGAATCCTTCAGGATGAACGATAAAACTAAAATAAAAATCAGCAAGCGAAGAACATGTAGTTCCAGAAGAAGGCGTTTGCGAAAAGTGAACACAAAGAGCATTTATATTTTCAAGTGCTAATGCAAGTTTTGGGCAATCAGCGCTAAAGCTAAATCCAACAGTAGGTGTTTTATTTATGTTTCCATTTGAGTCATCGATGGAACCCTGTGCTAGGTCTTTACTTAATTTAATAACTGCATGTTCAAGATTAGCGCCTTCACTAAAATGAGTTTCTTGAACTAGAAAAGATAGGCGAGTGTCGATTTTGTCCAAAAGCAGCGGCCTAACAAATCGATTAAAAGGGGCCCGAATATTTTTAGTACAAACTGAAAATATAACTATCTGACCATCTGGTTGTGATACTAAAAAAAACTTATCAGACTCGAGTTTGTAATCTTCTGGCGCCGTTGTTTTGTTCTTAAAAACCGATGTATTCGAATTTGAACTATCGATTTGTTCGGATAACTCTAGGAATTTTTCTTTGCTAATTTGCGTGATGGTTGATGTTGAGACGTTCAATTGGTCAATGCCAACAGCACCACCAGTACCTGAAGCCGAAGTTGATAAGTTGTTCCCTTGAGAAGTTTCCATCGCAAGCGATGATCTTATCACCAATGAACGGTCTACTCTACTTAGCGCGCGATTTAGATTTGGCCCGTCTAAGTCCAGCTAAGCTAGCAGAAGTGCGATTTCTTAATAAATTCAACACATTTAGTTGATTGCCATCTTTTACATAACCACGTAAATCCGAGTTATATTTGCTCGTAGATAATAGTCTAGATTTTAACTCGTAAATTGAAAGCTCAGGGTTTTGTCCTAATAACAGGGTAAGTGCGCCACTAACGTGTGGAGCTGCCATAGAAGTTCCTGAAAGATAAGCGTAACTTCCACCTAAATAAGTGCTAGCGATTCTTGAGCCAGGCGCTGCAATGTGAACACTACGAGAACCATAATTTGAAAAATATGATAACATCAAGTCTTCATCGTATGCTCCAACCGAAACCACATTCGGTGAATCATACCCTGCAGGATATGAAGCATAAGAATCATTATCATTTGCTTCGTTTCCAGCTGCTGCTACAAACATAATTCCAGCGGCTGCGGCAGCGTTAATTGCCTCGTGCATCGCTGCGCTGTAGGAACCGCCGCCCCAAGAGTTATTTGAAACTCGTATATCTAACCCTAAATTTTGTTTGGCATATATCATGTAATTGACTGCTGTTACAGCATCACTTAGGCGTCCAGATCCATTTGCATCTAAAAATTTAATCGGCATTATTTTAGAATTCCAAGCTATGCCTGCAACTCCAACACTGTTGTTACCTTTGGCACCAATTGTCCCGGCAACGTGTGTTCCGTGACCATTATCATCTGATGCATCGTCAGTGTTTTGCCCCATAGTAAAGTTTTTACCTGGAATTAGATTGTCTGCTAGATCTGGATGAGAATAATCAGCTCCTGTATCTATAACTACTGTTACGATACTTGGTGAACCAGAATTTACTTTCCAAGCACGAGCTAAACCTAAGCTGTCTATCGCATACTTTTGATTGCGAATATATTGATCGTTAGTTGGTCGTTTCCAGGCAGATTTTTTTGTTGCTAATGTTGATACATTATAATCTGCGCTACACGCAAAGGCATGAGCACGACGATATTCTGAATATCCTTTTTTACGAGCATCGCGATAAAGTTTTGAACAGATCTTTACCGAATTTACACAAGGTTCGTCTTTATTTGAACGCGCTTGTTTTTCGACACTTCCAGTAATTGATCTGCCTGCTAATCTATGAACAGCAATTACTTTTGCAAGTGATGATAATTCTGGAGTAACAACACCTCTGAATTTATGTTGAAGGATTATGCCACCCTTGCGACAGCTTTGCGCGTTGACACCTTGAATATTCAATGAACAAATCGTAGCTGTAATTAGTAACGCTAAAATTTTACATAGATTTTTATTGTTTGCTGCCTGCATTTTTGAAACTACCCCCAATAGCATCGTTTCCGTTTGAAAAAGATTCGTACGGTTTAGGGGGAAGCTTCAGAATCTAGAGCAAAATAAAGTTGTATATTTGGTATATTTATTTAGCCACTAATACTAAAGCGGATATTGGACTAGTAATAATTGCTATAAGCAGAAAGGATAAATACCAAGCTAATCCACGAATTAGCTAATAGTTTCAGCGGGTTAGGATAAATCAGAAAATTTCTTAGTAAACAGGAAACTTTCTTTAAATTTCGGCGAAATATATAAGTATGAGGATGGCCGAAAAAGAAAATTGCCCCCCGTTAGATGATCGCTATGAAGCATTCATTAATGCGGTGGTAAAGAAAACGATGCAAGCTTTTAAGCTACCTTCCAATTTAAAAGAAGACTTTACGTCCGCTGCCTATCTAGGATTCGTAGAAGCTGCTCAAAGATACGATCCATCACAGGGGGTAACCCTCGAGACGTATTCGTATATGAGAGTTCGTGGGGCAATTCTAGATGTTGTTCGCAAAGAAGTAGAACATTCAGGGTTAAGTTTTAAGTCTCTTAGGGCAATTAGAGCAGTAGCTGATTTAGAAGAAAATTTAGTCGCTGATCTGTCTACGATTTCAAATCAAGAAGAATCGCTTAGTTTAATAATGAATTTTGCCAACAGTGGTTCGTTATGTTTGAGATTGCAAAATGTAAAAGATTGCGAAATACAACTTGTTCCTTCGACAGAAAATACTCCAGAAGACAATGCAGAAAAGAAAAACTTTGGTAAACACGTAAAAAAAATTCTTGATAAATTACCAGATAAAGAGAAGTTGATAATAGAAGAGCACTATTTTAATGAAAAATCATTTGCAGAAATCATTAAAGACCACCCAGGATTCTCTAAATCTTGGGTTAGTCGATTACATACAAGAGGATTGGAACGTCTTGCTCTACTTATGAGGAGTTGTGAATGCAAAGATTTTATAGATTAACTTTTCATATCATTCTAATTTTTTTAGTAGGATGTAAAGTAGACTTAGTTCAGAATGTCGAACCAAAAGAAGCTGCGAGGATGGTCTCGATCCTTTCAGAGGCTGGAGTAGAAGTTTTTCAGAAATTACAAGCGAATGGAAACTGGTCGCTATCTGTCAAACAAGAAGCGCTGCTACCTGCAATGACTATTTTGGATCAGTACAGATTAACGCCACTAAAAAAGGAAGTAGCTAAAGATGAAAAATCGCTATTTCCAACACCTGATGAGGAGCGCAGATACTCTGAAAAAAAACGTGCTCAGTCCATAGAAGAAACACTCAGAAGTTTGCCTTTGGTTTTGGATGCGCGTGTATTACTGACTCCACCAACTTCGGCAAGTATTGTTGTGTTTGCTAAACCAAATTTTTCGGTGACAGAAAATGAATTAAAAGACATCGTATCTGGTGCGTCTGGAATCACCACTGGCGGTATTCATGTGCTACTTAGAAAAGATCCAATTGAAAAAATTGCGATTTCAAATTCAACATCAAATGTAGTTAATAGTTGGTATAGTTATGCACAAAAAGCGCTTCTGATGTTGTTGGGCTGTATTCTGATTTATATAGGTGTTAAGACGCTTAAAAACCATGGAAATGCAAGAAGATATACCTAGCGTTTGGTCAGAGTGGGAGCAGATCATTGATTATAAACCCGAACTGCCCGGTAATGATCAGGATACTACTAATTTATGCGAGTTAATTATACTGGCCGAATCACAGTCTAAACAATTATTTTCCGATAAAAGTAAAAATCTAAAAGTCCCCATAGTCGGTTGTAGACTAATACAAGACTCAAACGAATTAATGAACCTAGAGTCAGGCTATTATGCAAAAGTAGCAAAAGTCGAAATCAGTACAGAGGACTGGTCTATGTATCAAAATGGACATGACATTAGTTTTTATAGTGATAAGCCAATTCCAGTTATTGTGTACGAATGTAGTAAAGGGTCAAATCATATTGATTCTAAAGTGGTTGGACTAGGATTGTTCGATGGCGATTTTTTAACCATCGCAAGAAACTTTTACTAAAATTTATCGATATCCAATATATAACCCTTAACTTTATTGGAGAAAATTTATGTCATCGATAACTTTAGAGAATCCTTCTAGTGTTTCAAATTCTGTGCGTTATTTGCCAACACCTCAGACTAGTGGTGCATTTGATGGGGCAAAAAGTTTTGTTTCGACTCTGATTAATTCTGCTGTGAATATGGTCGCTAATAATACAGGGATTAATCCGTCAGAATTTACAACTCAAGATTTGTTAAATAAGCAATTAGAAGTACAAAAAGAAATGATGATGACATCAATGATTTCTAACGTGAATAAGTCCAAACATGAAACAGAAATGGCGCCAGTACGTAACATTAGAGTTGGATAATTAAAGTGCGTATAAAAGAACTAGCTATACCAGTAGCGTTAATTGCAGTGATAGGCAGCTTGTTAGTGCCTGTCCCTGCAATTATTTTAGACCTGTTAATAGTCACAAACTTGCTATTTGCATTAGGTTTAGTCGCGTTGGCTCTTCAAAGCACGGATTCACTAAAGTTGTCAGCGCTTCCTACAATTTTATTGCTAAGTACTTTGTTTAGACTTTGTTTGAATGTCTCGACTAGTAGATTGATTTTGTCCCATGGGCAGGGTGGTCAGATGGTCGAAGCATTCGGCAACTTTGTACTTCAGGGCAGTATCGGCGTAGGAATTGTGCTGTTTTTAATGCTTACTTTAATTCAATTTATAGTGATAGCCAAAGGCTCCGAGCGAGTTGCAGAAGTTGCTGCAAGATTTACATTAGATGCATTGCCTGGCAAACAAATGGCTATTGATGCTGACGTAAGAGCGGGAATGTATGATATGCAAACTGCTCGATTGAAAAGGCAGGAGCTGCAAACAGAATCAAGATTTTATGGGGCCCTTGATGGTTCGATGAAGTTTATAAAAGGTGATGCAATAGCTGGAATATGTATAGTTGTTATAAATATTTTTGGTGGGTTGGTTGCTGGATTGGTAAATGGCTTATCGTTTTCAGAAGCTGCACATCTGTACACAATATTAACAGTTGGTGATGGACTAGCTTCTCAGATACCTGCGTTATTAAATTCCCTTGCAGCTGGATTAGTTGTAACTAGAGTTGGGCAAAATCAAGACGTAAGTCTAAGTTCCGAGATGTTGCAGCAGATATTCCAATCTAAAGGGGTTTTTGTACTAGCATCGGTAACATCAATGAGCCTTGGCTTGGTGCCTGGAATGCCCAGTATCCCGTTATTTTCGATAGGAATTGGATGTTTAGTAGGTAGTATATTTAGCCAAAAAAAGAAAATTATTGTCGAGCCAAAAATCACCTCGCAAGAATTCGAGCCAGCAAGAACTCACATACTAGAGCTAGTACATGGGATAACTAATTCTGCGAATATTGT
>JBILET010000154.1:0-4405 GCA_044351935.1 Bdellovibrionota bacterium | reverse complement strand
TGTTTTTCAAGAAAAACTTTTTTTGGAGTCTTTTGTTCTTTTGGTTTTTGGGAAGATTTTAAATTCAACGCTTTCTCTTTGTCTGCGTTATTAAAAGATGTATTAGTTGCTCTTCTACTAACAACTACATGCGAGAACTCTTCTGCCTCTTCAACGTCACTATCTAAATCAAAATCGTAGTCATCGTTTGGCAATTCATCAGATACTTTTTCGACCTTCTTGGATAATTTTGTATTTGATAGTTCAGTAGATTGATCGCCACTGCCTAAGCTAAAAGGCGCAAATTCTTTTTTCGATGTTTTTGATGATCTGTCTTTCGGAATTGGAAGCTCAGGAGGTTCAATTGGTTTAGGACCAGAAAAGATTTCTGACCAAACAAAAGATATAAATCTACTAGTGAGATGAACAGCAGAAAGAAATGCTCCTATAAAAACTAATGACCATCCAGTTATCCATGCAGGAGCGTTGATCAAAATACTTCCAATCCCTGATAGCACTTCACCAATTGTCTTTTTTGTTGCAATAGAAATACCAGCAATCAAACAAACGCTTAAGAATAAAAAAGCCCCAAGTGATCCACCGATATTCTTAAGAGGCTGGGCAATATATACTCCAACTTGCCCACCTGCAGAGGCGCTAAAAACTAAAGCTACAAGTCCGCAAACAACAGCAGTCAACGCAATCAATCCACTTATTCGATAGATTATTTTTTTTATCGAAAATCCATTTATAGTTTCATCCAAGTCCCACAAAGCTTTGGCAAACCACGCAAGCCAAGCGATCACAACAAGACTTCCTGTTCCAGTTAAATCAACCAAAGGAGTGCCAAGTTTGCTACCTATGACACCTAACCCATTTTGTGCGGATGCAAAAAATGTGTAGATATTAGTTCCTGGTGTTAGCCACCCAATTGCTAATGCGCAAACAACAGATAAACCAATTAAAGCTGCTGCCGCAAAACAACAAACAGCAATAACTTCGTTGCCCCACCCTCGAACCGAATCGTCATCAAGCCATGTGTTATTCGATCCGCCTCGCTTAGATTTGGGAGTTTTTCTTCTTTTTGCTGCTGGTACTGCCATAAAAATTTTTTTTACTTAGCCAAAAATTGATCTGTACGGCCCTCGTCTAGTTTTCGAAACATATTAACAATACTACGCTCGAAAACTGACATTGCTGATGTGTAAGCAAAGGAATTTCCTTTGTCCTGGTATAATTTCTGAGCAGAAGATACATCATCAGAAAAAGGCTTATCTTCAAAACTAAAAGAATCACTCCAAATTACTCGTTTATCGTTAACGCGCACTAACTCAACGATGTAGTCTAATTGAGCCAACTGAAAGTTTTCTATTTTATCCGTCCTACTTGATGTGTAGTTTTTGATGGTAATAACCATACAAGCGTCTGCCTTTAGATCGTTGGCAGGCTGGCAAACTTTTGAGCCAGCTGTTGGTTTACTTGAGGGCTTTAACTGCTTCATCGACAGGTGCTCAGAGGCTGCTCGCTGAGCAATGTTATTTAAAGTGTATGAATCTGCGTAGCCAGAGCGAGCCGAAGGACCAGAGAATACAGGCTCAGCTAAATAATATGTATTGACCCCCTTTAAAAATGAATAGTTAGTTTTATCCATTTGTCCAGGAGCAACAGAAGACGAGGTTTGTACGCACGCCGAAAGAAAAATGGGCGTCAAAACGACCAATGATATGCGACAGGCTAGAGCCGCGATTTTAATTGAATACATTGTGTTATTATCAAGGTAACAAGGCTAAACGCGCAATCAGTAAAGATTTGAAAGATATTTGAATATTTTTAAAGGTTTACCATTGATAAAATCGTAAAAACTTATTCAAATACAGTTGTAATTAGAAGATTTTGTAAATTTGTTAAGGAGAACTACTCAAGATGTCTGTCCGTGCCACTGAAAAGATAATGGAAGCTCTAAGTCAGCTGCTAGAAGGTTTTGCTGAGCTACAGGATAGCCTTGACAGCGATCTAGATGATGAAATCGAAGACGATGAAGAAAGTGAAGTTGAAGACGATGATATCGCGGCTTCTACCCCCGAGATGATTGTCTTAAAACACCTAAAATCTGCAATTGAAGCAGTGATCGAAACTGATGATTTTGCACCTGAAGAGATTGCAAATCTAATTGCAGCTCTTACCGAAGCATTAGAAGAAGTAGATCCAAATATTTTTAGCGAATCCGAATCAGACGAGGACGAAGAAGAGGAAGAAGACGATGACGAGGATCTAGACGATGAAGATCTGGACTTTGATGACGACGATCTCGACGACGAAGACCTAGAGGAAGACGAGGACGAAGAAGATGATGATGATGATGATGATGAGGATGAAGACGAAGCTCCTCGCAAGACTAAAGGTCGTAGAAAGTAATAGTTAATACCTACTTTTCTCGAGGTATTAGCACCACAGGATGCATAATTGACTTACCTAATTTATATGTAGGTAGCTCATTAATTTCGAATTCAATTCCGTAAGTCTTTTGATACCTTTTGATTATTTGAGGAAGTAGCCTGTACGAAGTTGAATCCCTAAACTCAGCAACTATTGGCAGCTCTTTGCCATTGTTTAAGTATATTTCCTTATAATCTTTCATAAATCTAGCAATTAGCTCAACTGCACTCTGACCTCTACCTTCAAGTGAAGCCATATCAGCTATATAGATGATTGGATCATTGGCTTTGAACGGTAATCTTACAGAGGAGCCGTCCAATTCAGGTTCGAATCTACCTTCGTATGCTAAAATATATGCTTGAGCTTGGCCGTGTTCATCGTCAGCAATGTAACTTAAGTTTGGTCTGTCATGAAACGAGTTACTTATTTGCATTGCGGTAATTGTATTTGCAATCTCTGCGAATGATTCTCCCATTGCAGATTGATATCGAAGATGTTCGATTGAACTAACAGCAAAAGTATCTAAATAACTTAAAGGTCGAATTCGATCTTCACGATACAAAGATTCCAAAAATCCATTTGGTTTAAAATATACTTCAGAACTTGAGTTGAATACTTGTCTACTGTTCACTAATGGAATGCATGTTACTTGTGGGTGTAGGTTATCAGAGTAAGATAACGGAGACAGAGGTAGTAGATGATTGTTTTTTCTGGGTAGGTGCTTAAGTGTAGCTGTATAGCCAAGCCCAACATAAGCCATATCCATCTCAACACCGTGATCCCCTACAATATCAACATAATCTCTTAAGAATATTTGATACGCAGCGCCGATAATGTGAGCAAATTGATCGGTTCGATAATTAGGTGCTGTTTCGATGTTATCACAAGTAATTTTTAGTTTCGCACGTCTTCTAAATTCGGGGTTTTGAATTTGATGGTAATCTCTGGATGAAGCAGATAGTAATTTTTGCGCAGCCTTTGCTGGTTCTACAGAATACTCATCATCGAGCGTTACTACACTTTGCGCGATAGTCCGCATTGAACCCTGTTCGGTTTTTAGTTGAACGGTTAACAATGCGCAATTTGGGTTACACATGTATACGTTGTTTTTCTCTGATCCAAAGGGCATACAAGAGGCAGTATCATTACCAGCAATTAATCCATCTGGATCGCTTTTTGCGTTTAACTTTACGGTTACCTCAATAAATTCATCGCGAAGGCCGTAACTTGTATTAAACAGCTCATTGTTTATTTTTGTTTCCGCTGTCCTAGTAGCTGTGCCAGATTGCAAATATTCGTTAACAGTTAAGCCTTCAGACGTTAGAATTTTTTGAACTTCGGAGAATAGTTTTTTCACATTTATTGCTTCACCCGATATTCCCTTAGCGCGAGAACCAAGTGCAAGTTGAAGTGCGCGGTGAACGCTTATACCAGAATATTTTTTAGGAATGCGATATGTTGCTTTAAAGGTAGGAAGTGCTTGAACAGAGTCTATCGAACCCGTGACTAATGCATCTCTTAATTGGCCAGGATTTAAATCAAGATGAGGCATCTGTGTATAATGAATTGGAGATACGGATGTTTGACCGTTTGCAAAAAACCGGCCGGGCTCTTTCCAGAAAGACATAAGTTCATCAACGCGAATTTGACTATCAGGACGAAATGCAAGAGCCGACAGGAAATTATACAGGTCGTGTTTGCCTTCTCGACGCAACGATTCCATCTCGATAAGCAATTCTCGATTTTTCAGTAAGTCGACTAATTCGGAGTATTTTTTTAATGATCTCCAAGATTGGAATACAGATGCTTTATCCGAGAAATGTTCAGTCAGAGATTTTATTTCGGGTATAAAATCCGCAGACTGAGCATCTTCAAGAGTCTTGTCTATGGCACCACTTAATTTTTCAGCTAAACTATTTAGGTGGTGAAAGGCCGTGCCGCTAGAGTATTGACCATCGTCTCTATGCACTTGACGCATAATTTGTTCAAA
>JBILET010000152.1:0-4477 GCA_044351935.1 Bdellovibrionota bacterium | reverse complement strand
TTAGTAACAAAAAGATTTCCTTTTCCATCATAACCATTCCTAGACCATTTAAGGACAGCTCCCGAAGTAAAAGTATTTTTGAAGCTTTGTACTTGCTGGGCAATGTCGATATCAGCGTCAAATACTTCCCACTTACTAGTTGGGCAATCTGCATTAACGCATAATTGTTTTTGAAGCAACTTATCCTGTAAGGAGCTCATCGTTGTCAACGATGGATAGAAACTAAATTTATGCTGTGATTTTAGTTTTATTTGATTTTCTACTTCTCGAAGAAAATTTACATCAACAAACTCGCTTTCAAATAACACAATATCAACTAACTCAATGAACTTAGATACATCATCTATATTCATTGATCCAACAGACAATAAATCTGTTACAGTTGCAGCGGGACAATCTTTGTTATCAGTGAAAACGTGCACTTTTAATCCCAAAGCAGCACTAGCAGCTTCGCACAACATTCGTGCTAATTGACCACCACCAAGTATACCGACTTTGGGAAAACTCAATTTAAAAAATGCTCCTTTTTAAATTAATGAACTAACTTTCTATATTTAATACGTTTTGGTTGTGCAGCTTCGGCTCCAAGGCGTTTTTTCTTATCTTCTTCGTAATCATCAAAATTACCTTCACAGAAAACAACTGAAGAATCACCTTCAAATGCCATGATATGAGTACATATCCTGTTTAAGAACCATCGATCGTGGCTGATTACAACTACTGAACCTGCAAATTCCAATAAAGCATCCTCTAGAGCTCTAAGAGTATTTACATCCAAATCATTTGTAGGCTCATCCAGAAGCAATACGTTTCCACCGCTTTTTAACATTTTAGCTAAGTGTACTCGGTTTCGTTCTCCCCCAGATAACACTCCAACTTTTTTCTGTTGGTCAGAACCAGTAAAGTTAAATCTTGCAGCATATGCACGCGAGTTAACTTCTTTTGCGCCCAGTTTGATTATTTCGTTTGGTCCATCAGCGATTTCTTCCCAAACTTGTCTGTCTGAATTTAATGCATCACGGCTTTGATCTACATAAGCCATTTTTACAGTAGTACCAACAGTCACTGTTCCGCTGTCAGGTTTGTCTTGCCCAGTAATTAAACGAAATAGTGTTGTTTTACCAGCTCCGTTTGGACCAATAACACCAACTATTCCACCAGCAGGGATATTAAACGATAAATTTTCAAATAAAAGTTTATCACCAAAAGATTTAGTTACATTGTCAGCTTTAATAACAACATCACCTAAACGCTCGGCAACTGGAATATAAATTTCCATTTCATCGATTTTTTCAGGAGTATTCTGATTAACCAATGCTTCGTATGAACTAATCCTAGCTTTGGATTTTGCTTGTCTTGCTTTTGGTGAGGCTCTAATCCACTCAAGCTCTCGCTCCAAAGTTTTCTGACGTTTTGCTTCGGATTTTTCTTCTTGCTCAAGTCGTTTCTTTTTCTGATCTAACCAAGAAGAGTAATTACCCTTCCATGGAATTCCATGACCACGATCAAGTTCAAGGATCCACTCTGCAGTGTTATCTAAAAAGTATCTATCGTGCGTTACAGCAATAACAGTTCCTTCATATTTTGAAAGGTGTTGCTCAAGCCATAAAACTGATTCAGCATCTAGGTGGTTTGTAGGCTCATCCAGAAGCAAAATATCGGGCTTTTGAAGAAGTAATCTGCAAAGTGCTACTCGACGTTTTTCTCCTCCGGATAAATTAACTACCGAAGAATCACCTGGTGGGCAACGCAATGCATCCATTGCTATTTCTAAAGTATGATCTAAGTCCCAACCATTTTGAGAATCAATTTTATCTTGAAGATCTGATTGCTCACTTAGCAACTTATCCATTTTATCTGGATCCAGATCTGGATCTGCCATAAGACCAGAAATTTCTTCGAATCGTGCCAAATGTTTTACGATGTCCCCCATTCCAGACATTACGTTTTCTTTGACAGTTTTTGATTCGTCTAGCTTGGGCTCCTGCGAAAGGTACCCAACAGTTACTCCGTCAGCAGGCTTGGCTTCACCCGAGAACTCGGTGTCGATACCTGCCATTATTTTTAGAAGAGTTGATTTTCCAGCGCCGTTTAGACCCAATACTCCGATCTTTGCGCCGTAAAAATAGGATAAACTGATGTCTCGAAGTACTTGTTTTCCGCCGGGGTAGGTCTTAGAGACCTTATGCATTGTGTATATATATTCTGCCATGCCCTATATATAGCAGACTATCGAGGCAATATCATCTACCCCGGCTACACCAACAGGTCTTATTTACCGCAGCTAGAACCTTTATTACCTGAACAGCTAGCACCCTTTGAGCCATCACATTTTGCTTTATCACCACAACTACAACTTGGTTTTGAAGCACAGCAACCTGACTTATCGCTTGACGCCATATTCGAGCAACCTGAAGCAATTAGGCCCATAAAACACGCGATAATTAATAATTTAATTGTAGATTTCATTTAACACTCCATTGTTGAAGCCGGAACTTTTCCAGCAAGGTCACTAGATACTTTATTTTCAATCTTGTGTCTATTTAAAAGAACTTGAGCTCGCTTTAAATTTTTAGGCGCATTTCTTTTGATTTGCGAATAAATTTTTCTGGATAAACTAAACAACTGATTAACATTTGATAAATATTCCGATACATTTGATTGGACATTTAAAGTTGTGCAAGCCTGACTTAAATTGCAAGATTTAAATTCAGTAGGTATCTGAGTAAACAATGTGACCCACGCTGCTGAATACGACTTGTTTGCCAAATTTTTAGTTTTATTAATAAATGAAGCGTTTCGTTTGTTATTTGGAATAAGCTTAAGCAACTTAAGAACAAGTTGTCTTTGCTTAGCCGCATTACCATCCATACTTCTTTGTAATTGACTAATATCTAGTTTGTTACATTCTCGACAAGAACTATTATCTCCTCCGCAAACCCCACACTCATCAAATGATTTAGTACCATTAATTGTTCCTTCACAGTCTTTTAAGCACCCTGTTGCAATTACATTAGCAAAGCAAGATGAAGAATAATCAGTATCAAGTTCAGACACTGTTAATGTAACAACACAAGATGTTGGATCACCACTTTCATTAACTGGATTTATATTAATTGATGTTACAGGCTGTGAATCATCACTAATCACTGAATTTACACATGTCGTAGTCCATTTAAACGAAACTGGTAGGTTATTGTTTGAATTACCGGCTCCTGTTAACTGAAGATTCGCATTATTAGATGAACAATCTAAGACATAATTACCGCCAGCACTACATGATGGGTATTGTGGCTCTTGAGTCGGCGTTGGTGTTGATGATGGGATCGGAGTTGAAGACGGTGAAGGAGTAAAAGTTTGAGTCGGTGTATTAGTCACAGTTGGAGTACTCGTAGCAGTATTTGTTGGTGTCGAGGTCAGAGTAGGCGTAGCAGTAGATGTAACTGTTGGTGTTATTGTCGGAGTCCTTGATGCAGTTGGAGTAAAAGTTCTTGTAGGAGTACTTGTTGGTGTCCTAGTAGGAGTTATGGTGGGCGTTAATGTTGGCTTGCATGAGTTATTGATCGCTGTTGGAGTTTTAGTTGGCGTTGGAGTACGCGTAGGTGTACGAGTCGGTGTTGCCTTAGATATAGGCGTACCACAATAAAAATTTTTAACTTCAGCAAAGCAGCAATAGTTATATGAAATTAATATTACACTTAATAACTGGAATTTTTTTAAAACATACGAAAAATTACTACTCATCTACTGCAAACCTTTTTTAATAACCAGCTGAAAATATTCATTTTCAACTATTGTTTGGTGGTTTAGATGCATGCAGTAACAGACTTGGCATAATGTAGTTCCACAAAATATTAAAGCTAAGCGATTGTGATTCTACGGGCCTTTGCTAAATCAACTAGCAATTTAATCAAATATAATACTTGGAAATATAAGGTTTTATTTTTTACCGCAGAGTTACGCAGGGGATCGCAGAGGCTCTCTAGTAAGTTGTGCTCGTCGAATATTATAGATTATCTTTCCTCTGCGATCCTCAGCGTTACCCTGCGGTTAAAAAATATCTCTCAATTTTTCGATAATCTCCATTAAGAGGGTATATATTACAGCGCAAAGGATGAAGCGGCTATTTTAATTCATTTGATTGTTACCGAATACATAATCAAACGCTTGCCCGCCTAACTTTGAACCAAGTAAATAACCACCTACTCCCGCTGCAATACCAACTGGACCAAGTGTAATTCCAAAAGCTAATAAACCAAGCCCCCCTAGTGCAAGTCCTGCAACTTGGGTTGATGTATATCTGGCGATTTCTTTTTGCGAATTTCGATAGCTAAAGTTATCGTTTTGCTCGTCTTGCTCGATTGCGTTTCCAATTCTTCCTATGCCACCAAAAAGTTCTATTTTTGATAACATTTTATCAACCAAAGATGATTCTTCAGACTGAGGATCAAATCGATCCGAAAATGAAACAAAATCA
>JBILET010000339.1:0-2665 GCA_044351935.1 Bdellovibrionota bacterium | reverse complement strand
CCCCACCAACATATAAGTCTACATTCATCCAACCTTTTTCAAGTTTTGGATCCCATGGTGCTTTTGAATTTTTTGGGTCGATAAATCGCAGATAATACCAGCATGAGCCTGCCCACTGAGGCATAGTATTTGTTTCACGACGCCCTATTTTGCCCGTTTTAGAGCATTTAACTTCCAACCAATCTTTTGCCTTAGCTAATGGAGATTCTCCTCCATCAGAGGGTTTGTAGTCCTCAACTGATGGCAAAACTAAAGGAAGCTGTGATTCTTCGACCGAAGAAACCGTGCCATCCTGCCAATGTATAATCGGAATAGGCTCTCCCCAATATCTTTGACGCGAAAACAACCAGTCACGCAGTTTATAATTAACAACTGACTTTGCTAATTTGCGCTCGGATAACCAATTTAAAATAATTTTTCCAGCATCCGTATTTAATTTACCTTCAAGCTTTAATTGTTTTGCAACTTGAAAATGTGAAGTAAGCATTTTTCCAGAATCAGTGTATGCAACTTCACCTTCAAGTAAGGCTGTAATAAATTCTTCACTTCCTGCTTCAGGAGCTAATACCGGTCGAATTTCAAGTCTGAATAATCTTGCAAATTCAAAATCACGATCATCGTGCGCGGGAACACCCATTACTGCACCAGTTCCATAACTAGCTAAAACGTAATCGGCGACATAAACTGGAACTTTTTCCTCAGTTATTGGATTAATAACATACCCACCTGTAAAAATTCCTGTTTTGGTTCTGTTATCAACTGTGCGATCAAAGTCGCTCATTTTTGCAGCATCATCGCAATACTTCTGAACTTTTGATGCTTGATCTTTTGAAGTAAGCATCTGTCGCATTGGGTGCTCTGGAGCTATCACCATAAAAGTGACACCAAACAAAGTATCAACTCGAGTAGTAAATACAGTGATTTTTTCGTCGGTTGATGGTATTTCGAAATCTATTTCGCATCCCGTGCGTTTTCCAATCCAATGTCGCTGTTGGTCTTTAATAGCTTCAGGCCAATCAATATCAGACAATTCAGACAGCAGTCTTTCTGCGTATTTTGTAATTCGCAACATCCACTGCTTCATTGGTTTACGAATTACATCGTGCCCGCCACGCTCGGATTTTCCATCTATTATTTCTTCGTTGGATAAAACTGTTCCAAGAGCTGAACACCAGTTAACCATCGCGTCTGCGTAGTATGCTAAGCGATGTTGTGCTTGATACTTTTGAACTTCTAATTCGCCAGCTTTTGTAACTTCTTCTGGAATAAGTAGCTGGTCTATTGGTCTAGCTTTTTGCAACTCTTCATCAAAATAAGAATTATATAGCTTTAGAAAAATCCATTGAGTCCATTTATAATAATCCGGAACGCAAGTTTTTATTTCACGACTCCAGTCATACGATAAACCGATTTTTTTCATTTGCGCGGTAAATGTATCGCAATTTTTTTCGGTTATAACTGCAGGATGCTCACCAGTATTAACTGCGTGTTGCTCAGCGGGCAATCCAAATGCATCGTATCCCATAGGATGTAAAACTGAGTAACCGTTCATCCTTTTGAAGCGACTGTATATATCAGTAGCGGTGTATCCTAAAGGGTGACCGATATGTAAACCCGCCCCCGATGGATATGGAAACATATCTAAGCAATAAAATTTCTTATCACCAGGCGCATCAACTTTAAAAGTTTGATTTTGATCCCAGTAATCTTGCCACTTTTTTTCAAAGTCAGAAGGATTAAATTCAGTTGATAAGTTTTGAGGGATTTGTTCACTCACAAAGAATATTCTCCGGGGATATACTAGGGTCTAATCAGTTATAAAAAGTAATCTTTTAGAGTAATAGATATACCCTAAAACAGCCTGTATTTTCAAACTTTTGGGGCTAAGCAGCAGACCCAAAATAGATATCCTTTAGCCGCTCGCTTTTCATTACATTATCAGGCAAATCGTCCATATATATGGTGCCCTGATCTAAAACAACAATTCTTTCGACAAAAGATCGGATAAAATTCATATCGTGCTCAATCACAAGCACAATTTTTCCTAACTGCATAATTTGTCGAATTGCCTCAGACACCTGGTCTTTTAGCTTAGGCGACACTCCTGCTGTTGGCTCGTCGAGTAAGTAAACCAAAGATTGCATGGATAATGCCCTGGCCATTTCAAGTAGTCGCATCTGTCCACCAGATAAAGCTCCAGCTTTTTGATTAGGATTTTTTTCTAATGAAACTAAGCTAAGATAATACATTGCGTTATCAAGCAACTCTGATTTCCTACTACCAACAATCGGAATTAAAGATTTTGTAATTGAATCTTTAGCTGTAAGCGAAATTATTAAATTTTCAACTAAAGATAATTCTTTAAAAATTCCTGGACTTTGAAATACTCTGCATATTCCCGCATTGGCTCTTTGATGTGCTGGCAGTACAGATATATCTATATTGTTAACACTAATCTTGCCTGTTGCACTGCTAACATAACCACAAATTGCATTAAATAGAGTAGTTTTTCCAGAACCATTTGGACCAATTATTCCAATTGTAGAACCCAAAGAAGCGTCTAAATTAATATTGTGTAGAATTTTATTTTCCCCAAAAGATACTGATAGGTTTTGTACTGATAACATATCTAGACTCCTCTTACTGATGGAAAAATCAAAGTTCG
>JBILET010000150.1:0-4495 GCA_044351935.1 Bdellovibrionota bacterium | reverse complement strand
TATACATTTCATTAAATACTGGTTGCATAATTGCAAAGGTTAAAAACAATGAAAGCCCAGTAATAACCATGTTAGGTGGCATAGACTGAGTACCAATTGTAGTTCTTACCATTCCAAGGACGACCGAAATCCTAGTAAATGACGTCATAGTCATTATGATTGCAGGAGCAAAAGACAAAGCAGTTAAAAGCAACATTATTTTAATTGCAGCAGATACAGAACCATCGCCACCTAACTTTGCGTCACCAACTGCTATTGATAAATTTGGAAGCACGTTTTGAGCTTCTGTTTGCGCAAATGCAGAAAATGTAAAAATACAAGTCGTAACAACAAGGAGTAACATCAAAGTACTTATTAAAAGAAGATTTTTTCTGCTCATTCTTTTATAGCCTCGGATAAAGAAATATCAAAGTCTTTTCCTTCTTTCTTGATTGTTCCAACAGAAATCATCGAAACATCACTAGAAGAATGACCAACCAAGATTTTTTCGCCAGATACCTCGACAAGCGTTAGACGGGTTCTTTGATCGATTGCTATTCTATCGATAATTTTAATCTGTCTATTAATTAGAGGAGTTTCCTTGATAACCCACTTCTTAAGTGCCCAGACTCCAATTAACAAAACTCCGATCAACAAACCAAGCTGTTGCATCATTTTTGTAGCCGATGATGCTAGGGACATATCTTGTTTTGCAATATCAGCAGCTGGCTTCATGTCAACATTAGCCGCACCTGAATCAACAATTTGTCTAGCTTTATCAAGCTTACTTTGCGCTAAGTTATTTTGCGCTTGATTATTCTGAGCAACATTGGCTGCATTATCTTCAGGCTGAGCACTCGCGATAGAACAAGCAAACAGGAGGATAAACAATATTAATATTCGGCGAGCAGAAGTCATCAACAGCATCCTTGCTAAAGTACAGACGTTAAGGGTTAAAAGTTACTACCCTAATGACTCTATACGATCTTCAGGAGATATAATATCCGTTAATCGCACGCCGAACTTTTCGTTTACTATAACCGCTTCACCTCTAGCTACCTGCTTACCGTTGATATAAATATCCAACGGCTCACCAGCTAACTTCTCGAGTTCCACAACAGAACCCTGACCAAGTTGCAATAAATCTTGGATTGTCACTCTAGAGCGACCTACTTCCACAGTCACCTGTAGGGTCACATCCAGGATAAAATCCAAGGTTTGAGGCTTTCTAGCGTTTGCAGCGCCAGATGCCGCTGCTGAAACCTTGTCGGCTGCCGCAGCTACATTTTGTAATTCTTCACTTCCATCACCCGCCATTGTTAATAAGCTCCTGTTTGTTTCTAATGTTAATTAAGTCTCTCTGTGGAATAGGTCGAGTAATTCGCATCGCGCGATTCCCTCGATAACTCCCTACATACCCGTAAAATTTTGGTTCACCTTCAACAAGGTAAAGTGCTTCGTCAGTTGGGTTTGTATCCATTGTAATAACGTCACCAACTGATAAATTTAAAAACTCTTTAGTTTTGATAGTACCAGTAGCTAATTGAACACTTGTGTTAGCAATTGTTTGTCTAATACTAGCTTCCATTCTTTTTGCAGTATTAGTGTCAACTTCTAATCTAGTACTTTGGAATCCAGCAGCAAGCTTATGTCTTAATGGGTCGATTGTAGATACAGGAGTACATAATGTAAGAGTTGTACTTTCTTGTTCTAATTCAACTTCAACAGTTACAATAATAACCACATCTGTAGGTGGAACGATTGCAATCGCTAACGGGTTAAATTCCGATCGTACATAAACAAAATCAACTGGGTGAATTGGAGCCCAAGCATCTTTTAATACGTCAAGAGCTTGCATTACAATTTTACCGATCAATCTTGTTTCGATCGGTGTATATTCACGTCCTTCAATTTTAACTCTTCCCTGTCCACTTCCACCGAATAAACTATCGATAATTCCAAATACAAGCGGGGCAGACACAACCATCAGTGCATATCCTGATAGTGGCGGCATTCTAAAAATGTGTAATGAAGATGGCAGCGGAAGCTTTTTCATGAAAAGCCCAAACTTAACCATTTCTATACCACCGACGTTAGCAAAACATGTGCGTCCAAGGAATTTTGAAAGCACAGATCTAAACTGACGTGCAAATCGATCATGGATTAACTCCATAGTCGGCATTCGACCACGGATAATTCGCTCTTGGTTTGCTAAATCAAATTTTTTCGCCTGAGGTCCGGCGACCATTTCGACCTGATCCGTCTCGACATCACCGTCAGACAATCCGCGTAACAGACTGTTAATTTCTTCTTGTGTTAAGACCTGATTCATATTCTAAACTTAACCTCAATTACCGCTAAAAATCCTATTGAACAATAAATTGGGTAAAATAAATCTTTTTAACTTCTTCTTTCCTCATTGCCTCGTTAATAACATCCTTAGCTTGGCTTTTGATGCTATCTTTACCGTTTTCGGCAAGCACTTTTTCTGCGCTAAGTTTATTTAGTGCCGCAATGATTCCGTCGCGTATAACAGGAATCCTGTTGGTAAATCTTTTCGGGACTTCTCGTGATACAAATTCCACTTGCATTTGGATACGTACATATCGCCCACCATTTAAATTCACTACAAATGTTTCTAATGGGAATATAGCTCCTAAAGGCTCTTCACCTTCTTCAAGTGCTTCTTCTGGATCAATCGCACTTTCTGATTCTAGACCTTCGGTATCCATAGCCGCGTCAGATGATACTTCTTCTTTTGCATCTTTCTTTTCGCCTTTCATCAAAAAGAATCCAACACCTCCACCGATTAAAGCCAAAGCAACTACAACACCAATAATTAATGGCAGTTTACTTTTCTTCTTCGGAGCTTCAGCTTCCGGTTTTTTTTCTTCGTTTTCTTCAGAGGCCATGTAACAAAATCTTTTTTTCTTTTTCCTAACTACCTATGAAATCAGTGTTAACTTCCCCACCATTTCATCTTCACTAGACAACAGGTTTTTATTTAACTGCCCACAAGGTGTGCCAAAAAACCGAACACTAATTTGGTTTTGTGTTAGTCCGGCATCCACCAAAGTCCCTACCAGATTAGATGCAAATCCTTCTGCTAACATCCCGCTACAAACTAGGATTTGTACCCTACTAAATTTATAATCACCTGATTCCACTAAATTTTTTACAACTTTGATACTTTCAACGGTCAACTTAGCGCCCCGTTTACTAACATCGTTTTGCGAAAAGACCAGCTCCTTACCCACCCAAACAGGCGTGGACTTACTTGCTATAACAGCAACCTCGGTGCCAACTTTTGTGGCAGAACTTTGACTTAAAGAGAAAAACATTATGAACGCACACATAACCAATGTGATTAGGTCAGCAAACGTGATCAACCAAGTTGATTGAGTAAAAAAAGTGTCTTGAGCGCTCCTTTTAATATCTTGGACTATCGCCATGGTGATGCTCCTGCAATAACCATTAGCTGCTCAGTAGAAATAGATGGATCTGCTTCGACTAAGATACTCTCTTCTGGAAAACCACTTTCGATTAATCTTTCAAAAACCATCCTTGCATCAGATAAAGTTTTCATCTGAACGTGCAGTGATAAATCGTGTTGAAAAATCATCTCTCGCATCGGGCTCCAGGCTACATCATTGAGTTCAAAACTATCATCAGCGAAATATTTTTTTTGCAATTCTATTTTGTATAAAGTTGGATTTTCTGATATAGCAGCATTAACTACTTCTTGTTTGTTTTCTTGGTATAAATGCTTCTCTTGGAGTTTTGGTAAAAAACTCCAAATTGTAAAAATCAAAACAAAAAGTATCAGCGATATAAACTGTAGTGCAAAACTTTGAGAAAAATGTTCTTGTGAAGTTTGCTGCATAACATCATCTAATTGCAGGGATTAGAGGTAAAAATCCTTGAAGTTTTTGTTCGACTAAAGTTGGATTTTCTTGTTTGCTAACAGAAATAATACCCTCGACTGTAATTGCTTTTACTAACATTTCTTCTTCAATGTGATTTCGCAATTTTCCAGCAATTGGTAGGAAAAATAGATTAGAAAGCACAGCTCCATATAAAGTAGTTGTAAGAGCAACCGCCATGGATGGGCCAATACTTTGAGGATCTTGCATACTTGAAAGCATTCCCATCATACCGATTATTGTACCTATTAATCCAAGTGCAGGAGCGTAAGTTCCCATAGTTTGAAAAACGCTAGCTCCCCTTGTAGCTTTATCTTGCGCAGACCTCATTTCAGTTTCTAATATTCGTCTGATATCTGCTTCTGATTGACCATCAACAGTTAGCTCTAGAGCTAATCTTAAGAACGGATCGAAGGTTCTGTCTGCGTGATTTTCTAAAACTAAAAGTCCGTTTGCTCTGACTTCATTGGCTAGTTTTACAAGGTATTCGATTCGCTCACGGGGATGAAAATCAAGCGTGAATAACGCGTTACGAAAACTATTCCATGCATGCTGAATATCGTACCAAGAGTAATTTATTAACGTTGCACCAA
>JBILET010000149.1:0-4507 GCA_044351935.1 Bdellovibrionota bacterium | reverse complement strand
TGAAAGATACGCCCTAGATAATTGATCCGTAAAACCAACATTTGAAGGCTCTTGACGCGAAAGCGACTGATCATAGCTTGGTAGTTTTCTAGATTTATTTTGACCAGACGCAGAAATAAAATTCTCCGCCAACTGGTCTATATCCTCCTGAACCAAATCAAATTGACTACGATTACGGTTGAAATAAGCTAAAGACTTACCTGAGGAAATTTTTATGGCGTAATCTAATATATCATCGATTAATGCATCATGAATAAATAGACCATAATTCTCGAATTTTTCTAACAGCTCCTGTTTACTTAAGCTGGCTAACGCTTCCTTATTCAACTGCTCCAATGACCATACTGGAGCAAGTTTAACAGTTGCCTGTATAATTTGCTCTTTTATTGAATTCTTTTGCGGGAAAGTACAAAGGCCATTGATAAGTTCAACAACCAATTGCGCTCTATCGTTTAGATCTCTTCTTGCAACCAACCTCCAACGGTAGTCAACAATTTTTTCAGCGCACCAACTACGAATATATTCTATTGGAACAGAATAATTCTTAGATTTATTCCTTATACCTATCTGTATAGATTCAAGTAAATCATTAAAAGCATTTTTGTGGGCGATTTCAGGCGAAAAAGGACTAGGCGCAGTGTGTACTTCAATTGCATAACTTTTTTTGAGGCTCATAGGTCTAACTTGCATTAGATATCTATCTGGATCTCTACAAACGGATTTTCTTAATTGCTCGTTTGCTAATAACTGCCACTGGGAATAACCACCAAACTTTTTTAGTAATATCCATTCATTAGGCAATGCTTGATGACAGACTATATAATCAATCTGTTCCGTTGCGACTTTTTTACTAAGAGTGGAAAACCACTTTACGAAGCTTTCTATATCTTGAATTGATAAAAGTGTAGGTAGAACAGTTAAGACATCAGGTGAAATATCATAGTCTGAATGCCTATTAAATGATTCCAGCATTGATGAAAGATTATGTAGGATATTGTTAGCGTGCTCGGTTGGGTAAGCATCAATCCAAAGATTGGCAACTTCTTGAATATTTATATTACTGAAAGATTTTTGATATTTGCCAATTATCTTTAATTGAGAAATAACGGTTGAAAAATCATAGTTACCAGCTATTACTCCTGATAACTTTGAACCAAAATCAGAGATCTCCTTAACTGATCTAGAATCAATTATTTCTAAAGAAAGTGCCTGTCCAAGAATTTGCTGAACTTCTTCGCTCTTAAATCCATTTAAAGACTTTTGAAGCGATAATATCTTACTGCAGTTATTACTTATTAATGTAAGAGTTGCTGGAATTGTAGTTGAATTAGCAAAACTAAGTAGTTGAAGTAAATATTTCGTATCTTTCTGGTCGGTATATGTCTGAAATATTGCACTTAATAACTGCAATGACTGCTTGTGATCGTGTTTGGAACTAATTGACTTAATTAATTCTTTAATTTGATTTAATTCTGAAGATGAGCCAAATTTATCGGATAATAATTCACTACATTCTAACGCAACAAGCACATCCTGCTGGGTTAAGTTTGTATTAGGCTTTAACTGCGTTCTTGGAATAAGAAAAATATCGATAGCATTATAAGCTATGGATAAATGACCATTGTCTGCCATGGCTAGAATTGGACTTAAATTATTCAACGAATAATTTTTTTCAATTTCACTTCGGACAAAATGGCTAATTAAACTTTTATCGCTATTGGTAGTAGCTGCTCCAACTAATCTATCAAACCTACCAACTGTAGTTAACAATAAAGATCTGAACTGATTAAAAGTTGCACTCCTTGGTGTGTTGGCAGATAAAACAGCGGCTATGTGTGATAATGCTATATCTACACTACTTGGATTCCTACTTAAGGATTTTATAGCTTGACTATACCTTTTTTCTGCGTCATCTAATTCTGATTGAGTTGGCGAACTTCGCTTTGAACTATTAGAAATTTTTGCTTCTTTAAAAATCTTAAAAAAACTTTTTGCTGAAGTATCTATAGATCTAACGATACGCTTTGATTCTTCCGCTCCTTCTGTTTTTAATAAAGATGCCATTACATTAAGCACTCTTCTAGAATACCAACCTGACTTCATCCAGAAGGAAGATTCGTCAAATTTATCATATCCAGTACTTTTGACGTCTGCTTGATCTTTAGAATGTGCTGTGCACAAATAAAACTGATAAAGGTGCGAAAATATTTCTGACAGTCTTTCTGCTTGTGGACGATAACCATATGCTTTTAGAAATGGAGCAAGGCCTGTCTGCTTACCAAATAACCACTCCTGAAAATCAGGGCTCTGCATGCCGTTTCTATTTAGCGTCCTAACAGTTGCAGCAACCCATGATTCAAGATGATCCGATACTTTTCTTATATCTGATTGACCCTGCCTTTGCTCTGGTACAGACGACAATTTTTCGATTACATTTTCAATTTGAAATATTTCATCGTTGGAAAAATTTCCTGATTTTAAGAAATCGACTATATCTAAGGCATTATCTAAGTTCTTCTGTTCGCCAGCTAAACTACACATTGTCTTGCCATACACTAGCCTTGGGAACTCTTGAAATTCGTACCATCTATATAAGGACTGCTCTAGATGAATGATGTTTTCATAAAGTGCGTGATCACTAGAATCATCTTTGACATTTCGTTTAGAGTGATCACAAATGAAAACAATAGTGCTATATATCTCTTCATGATTATTTGGATACGCACTAAATAATGCGACGGTAATTTCAATACAATTTACGTATATTAAGTTGAATTTTTCGGAGTTTAAACTTGAAGAATAATTTCTACCGAAGAAATCTCCAATTGTGTTGATTGATTTTTTGACTGAGACTGCATTTGAATTATCTAGTACGATCTGAGATTGCTGACTAAGAACAGAAAGAAGAGACAAAACCTTACAGAATGGAGTATGTTTAGCGACCGAAGATATATGGTCAGCGCCACTTCTTTTTTTACCTAATGCAGAGTTTCTTGCAACTTTTTGTAACGCAGCATCGTATTGCTGTTTAATTCCAACTGTATTTACTACTTGCTTTTGTAAACTTTCAATTTGATAACTTATAAAGCTTTTATTTGAATATTTATCATTAAGAAATGATGTAATAACCAATTGACGAACTTCGGTTGGTAAAAGCGATAACGATTCGGTGAAATTATCGAAATCTAAATTTGTAGCTTCCAGTTCGTGCAACTTCTTAGAAACACCATCAAGTTGTTCACAAGATGTAGCTAATATTAAGTCCTTAAACGAACTCCCTTTATAGCGCTCAAATGATTTGACAATCAAAGCTAGTCTTTCGGCTTGCTTTTTATTAGATTCATTAATTTTTGTTATTACAGCGGCAGCAAGACCTGTTTTGTCTTCCTTTAGTACTTCTAAAAAAATATCGAATGATTTGTGCAGTTCCTGATTAAAGATCCTTTGGGATTTATCAACTATAGATCTAAGTCGTAATATACTACCAAAACTTTCGTCATGACTGGATTGCAACGATGTGTTTGGGTTTAACTGCATATTCAAACTACACAAATTAGAGCGCCCCAAATCCTAACTTATATTCGGCAGTTAATCACTAAAAAAGCGAAAAGTTCAAAAATTACACTATTTTACATCCTAGACTGCTCTGTTGGCCGCTAAAAATAACGGCAAAACATTTTTCTGCGCTTTGCGGTAGTGGTCTAAATTTATCATCGCCGCTCTTAGACAGTGTCAGTAACTCACTCTGAAGTTTCCCAAATAATGACTCTGGAGGCTCTAGTGTAGAGTATATCGGTTCAACTGAAATAGGATTTATTACACCATCATTTTGCAAAAATCTTTGGTAGCTAAATATAGCCTCGTAATCAATTGGATTTGAAGTGACAAAAATAACAGGAACTTCAGGAGACTTGAGGAACAATCTTTTTAATCTATGTATTCGCTTGGTAAATAGCTTGCTGTTATGAACATTACCAAGAGCAGTAGCTTTATGGCTTTGATATCCCCCAACGCTACAAATGATATAAATTAAAAATATATACCCAACAACTGAATAAATTAAAGATGACTTATAAAAACAATCCTTACTTTCTAAAATTTTATACACTATCCAAGCCACTACAGACCAAAACAAAGGAATCACCAGTACCCCAGGAAAATCATACCTAGTATTATTAGGCCAAGCGCCGTTGTAGAATATAAATTGGATTACATATATTGATATCAATCCTGATGTTGCAACAAATCCTTTAAGAAGTATTGATGTCAAATTTTTATTCTTTAAATACCTACTAACTGCGGTAGATATTCCTAATAAAATCGATATAAAAATTAGAAGTTGAATTTTGGATTGTTTCAACAAGCTTAATAGTACATTAGTCCTATCAGACACAGAGACACTATTAGAATAAACATCTGCGCCAACTTTAGAAATTGACAAATACACACTTACGACAATAAGCAATGAGTAAAATGTTTGGATAAAAACTGATAGAACAAGTAAACT
>JBILET010000148.1:0-4536 GCA_044351935.1 Bdellovibrionota bacterium | reverse complement strand
ATCTTCCGAGTTGGGAATGACTTATGTATCTGCCATGGTAAATAGCATCAAATCTGCAAGAATTTCGCCCGAGCAGCTTAAGTATTTTATTAGCGCACCTGAATATGATTCTACTCCACCATATTTGGACGACTCGCATATTAAGGATGTAGCAAGTTTAAAGTTTGGCCAAATTAAAATTTGGTGATTACTTTTTTCTTTTAGCTAAATTAGCTTCAACAACAAATTTCCCTGCAGATGTTTCAAAAGGAATTACTAGAACAGAAGCAGGAGATAATTGTTTTAGTTCAATATTACTACCTGACATAACTAATGGCGTTGCCATTTCGAACTTCATACCTTGTTCACTAAGTAGATTTTTTGTTCCACCAGTAATCATGTTAGTGATTTCTCCCACTGCATCAATTACATCTGGAGTAAGTTGAGTAAATTGCTCCATTAACATTTTTGAAACAATATCAAGGATACATGGTTCGTCGAAGCTAATTAGTAGATTGCCTGAGTACTCATCGCCTGCCATACCGATGATTCCCGTTACCGCTCCCCAAGTTAGTAAATTAGTTTTCAAATACGGTTTGTCTGGCTTTGATTCAGTTTGAGCCATAGTTGATAGGACTTTTTGAGTAGACTCGATAAAGGGATTAATTAAGTTAGCATCCATAAAGTCAATGATTACAGTTGGTTAATACATTTATATTCAGCAGGAATTATTCTAGGTACCTAATAAATCCCTCAAGGATCATTCGTCATCTGATTGATATAAGTGAAGTGATAATTTGAAGGTAAATTGCAGACGCTATTTGACTTTTTAGGGGTGTTTGGACGCTTGTTGATCCGTAAAAATACACAAAGTCCTAGTAGAATCTACTTTTTCCTGAATCATAATTATTCTTACTTATGATTAGTTAGCGGTTGTAATTTTTTAACGGCTTAAATCTAACAATATTTCATGAAGCCTATTACAAGAGTTAAAGAAAAAATTAGCTTATTTAATTGGCTGTTGCTGGTTAGTATGCTGGTTTTAACTTTTAGCGCGCACGCTGCTCCTAGATTTACTGTACAAAAGTTTTACGACACAAATGTAATTTTATCTTGGAAATATACAAAATCTTATAGCAAACAAGT
Source organism: Bdellovibrionota bacterium (assembly GCA_044351935.1). Classification (GTDB taxonomy): domain Bacteria; phylum Bdellovibrionota_C; class UBA2361; order UBA2361; family JBIKWN01; genus JBIKWN01. The sequence goes on along the minus strand of JBILET010000148.1, from coordinate 3,411 downwards.
TAAGCGTGTATGTCTTCAAAGAAAAATATCTGGCAAGTACATCTCTATATATTGCGCTAAGGCAAATAAGCTTTCTGTTAAATTGTTAGATGCCGTAAATGCTAATGGTCGAATAGATTACCGACTAGTCATCAACAAGAAAAAGGGTAGTGATAAATTATACCGAAAAATAATTTTATCTTCGGATGAAACTTTAGAGTCCGACTCTACTACTGATCAAATTAATAACGAAGATAATAGCGGCAACTCAGAAGTAACGTTTTCATCTGCGTGTCCAACTGGATTAGCAGATCAGATGATGTCACAGATAAATCAAGTTCGAGTTTCAAATGGATTAAGTAATTTATCCTACAGTAGCAGACTTGCTTTGGCTGCTGATTGGCATGCAAGATCCAATGCTCTAAATAAAAATCTAACTCATGATGGATGGTATCAGCGTATTAATGACTCTGGATTTAAATACTCTTCGATAAGTCAAAATATAGCCAACGCATACCAAGGTACTCAAATAGAAGTGTTAGTTGAACTTTGGATGAATAGTTCCGGACATAGGTTAAATATACTTGATCCAAAAATGACCGTAACCGGAATATCATGTGCTGTTGCAGACAATGGCATTGTATATTGGGCTCAAAACTTTGGTCTACCACGTTAAAAATCAAATTTTGGTGGATACCGCAAAATTGAATTTAATCTAGTAAGTTTCGGTGCAGCCAATGCCCATTTTGCTATAGGGTTTTTATCGACAAATGGAATTTTGTTTGCCATTTGATTTAACGATTCTCTTATTTGCATAACCTTTTCGGTTTTAATATTTGATTGGATAAATTGATCTAATGAAATATATGCATGTTTAACATTAAAATATTTGATCTGAGAAATTGGTTTACTAAAATCTTTTTCTACGTTATCAAAGTCAGCAAATATGTAATCTAAATTTTGGTTGCTGGTATCCCATAAATAAAATTGTGCATCATGGGCAATGGAAATGTTTTGATTTGCAGCTTTAGTGACATCAGCAACTAAATTAGTCCAAATTTGTTCTAAATTTGGGATATCATCTAGCAATTCGTAGCCCCAAAGTTTTATTGAACACCTAGCAGGATTATTGGGTCCAACACATATAATAGATTCAGATCCCAAGAATGGCATTAATATGCATCTGGTTTTTGGTATTAACATGTATGTAGTAGGAACTTTTAACCCAAGGGACTTTAATAAGTTATATCCTTCAACTGCTAATATTGGCTCTAACTCATCACAGCAGTGAACAGGGGCATGATACTTCTTAACTACAGCTGGTAGCGTTACATCTCCAAAATCTATTTCAACAATCGAGGCATCTGCATAACCTCCGCTACCTAACAGTGGTCGTACCTCTCGAGCCGTAATTGAATGAGGGGTCTTTTGCTGCATTCCAGATTATCTAATTAAAGTTTGGCCTAATAAAGAGTCGCTTTATTGATTATTTACTCCTTTGAGGATAATCTTACTCTTCCGCTTTTTTGGTGAGATGCCCGAGCGGCTAAAGGGGGCAGACTGTAAATCTGCTGACTTACGTCTACGGCGGTTCGAATCCGTCTCTCACCATTTTGTCACCCCCGACAGCTTCGCTGTCGACCCCTTAGGGGTGGTTTGTCACCCCCGATAGTTTTGCTGTCGACCCCTTTGGGGTTGATTCTCACCCCTAACTTGATGCTCCTACTTTCGCAACTCTTTAAATTGCTTAAATTTTTTTGTTAGTCGGTTATGTACTTTTATTCAGCAAATTGACATATCCATAAAATGGATATTGTTCAGGTTACTGATAATTTACTTGGTCGATTAGCTAGTACTTCTACTCCGCTACAACAGATTGCTGGACGATTGATGTTTTCTAGAATCACTAAAGAATTGAGTGATGCCATAGTTGATGGCGATCGAGCTCAGATCATGGAAGTATCCAAACGTTGGGTTGATTATAAATCTAGATTCAACATAGATCTAAAAGATGAAATGAAGTTGGCCAAAGCTATTTTTGTTAAAGCCAGTAGGTTAACTAGTGACATACGACCAGGATGTAAAGACAGTCCGGTTGTGGATCCTCGCAACATTATTGAATCTATTTATCTTGTTCCATCTAGAATGGCTTCATTAGGTATTGTTCAAGTAGTTACTGACGTAGCGGCATCATGTTCAAATGAAAAGAGAAGACTTCGAATTTTTGAACCAGTAGTTGTAGCGTTTGCAAGTCTGGGAGACGGAGTTAATTTTTCTTCTGCAGTAGAATCATTTAGTGATCAATTATCTGATAAAAAAGAAAATCTTAGATCCGAATTTTTTGAGTTTTGTGCAAAACAAGCTGTATTGGGTGATAAGAGCAAATTATTCTTGGATAGAAATGGGCTATACGTATGTGGTCTAGCTTCAGCTAGTGAGTGCTTTGATAGGCAAGTTCTTATTACTTCATGTATTAATAAAGGCTTTTTTTTACACTATTTCGAAGCTTTGTCATTTGCTGTATCTGAAAAAAAGATTGATAAAGACAGGTTGTCCGTTATGAAAACGATAGCAAAAGAGCTCAATACGCTTGGACAGATGAGTAATACTAAGCTAAAGCTTATAGAATCGCTAAATCTATAAGATTTACTCAATTGGACAAATTTTCTCTTGATTTGTAGAATCCTAATCTACATTAGCAAAGGTACTTTTGCCCACATAGCTCAGTCGGTAGAGCACTTCCTTGGTAAGGAAGAGGTCACCAGTTCGATCCTGGTTGTGGGCTCCAAAAGATTACTATCCTAAAAAATAAAATCTGTTTCTGTGTGCTTCTGGATCGAAGAAGCTTTCACAATCCATCCTTACTTCCGCAACGCTGCCACGTTGGAAAGAAACGTGTTCAAGCTTTTTTGATTCGATTTCTTTATTTGATAAAAGATCTATTGCTAAATTTTTTTTCTGCTCATTATTACTGCATGATTCAATGAGAGCTAATTTAGAAACTAATTCTTTTAGTGCATATAAAGAATTAGCTTCACCATCAATGATTAATCCGAATGCTTTGAATAATTTTTGGCATTCCTCGGGTACAAGCGCTTTAAGTGTAATCGTATGAGTGGCTGTTTGAGTAGTAATGCGATCGACAAGTTTCTTTAGAGCACTCAGCTGAAAGGTATTTATTTCTGAACCTACAAGAATACCGATATTATTATTTGGTTGTATTGAGATGGCTATTATCCCGGCTTGAACAGCACTAATAGCGGCTTTATCGCCTGGCATGGATTTTAAATAATAAGAATTAGGATCTTCTTCAAATACTAGTGGCTCTTGAAATATGGACGTCATAGTGAAGTATAAATTATGTCCACCGAAGGAGTTCATAAACTCGCCATTGGGCAACAACCAATATCCGCTACTATTGTTATCTATTGT
>JBILET010000147.1:0-4538 GCA_044351935.1 Bdellovibrionota bacterium | reverse complement strand
ACTTATACCGTGGAAGCGATCCAGGGCCTATTGGTGTTACTACACTTGTTAACTTAGATGACTTGTATTCTACATCGTCTTTTGGCCGTATGTATGCTGAACAAGTAATGAGTGAACTTGCTATGCGAGGTTATGATGTAGTCGAGTTACGACACACAGATGCGTTACAATTTATGAATAATGGTGGTGAATTTAGTTTATCAAGAGAAGTCGGTGCAGTTAAAAACACAAGAAACTTAGGTGGGGTACTGGTTGGAACATATGTAACATCACCAGAAAGAGTATACGTAAACGTAAGATTAGTAGACCCAAAAACATCTCTTGTACTATCGGCTGGGTCTGTAGAAATGAATAAAACTAAAGAGATCGCTAAAATGTTAAGAGGTGGTTCTATGAGTAACTCAATGGAAAGAATTCCTGTTAAACATTTAGATTATACAACTTATCCAGCTATGATGGTTCCGTCATTTATGAGTAACCGTTATGAAATGGAAGAGTCCGCAAGCTCTGCACCTATAGCTGCAAAGTTGCCTGAACATAAATAGTATAATCAAAATTAATTTACCAAGTTCTTGGATCTAATAGATCACAAGAATCTATGGAAAATTTAGAAAATTCATCAATATTACAACTGCTGGCGGTATCCCAATCCGTCAGCAGTTGATTTAGTTGTTGTAATGTTGATACACCAACTAAAGTTACTGCATTTATTGGAAGTGATTTGATGAAAGATAAAGCATTTATATAAGGACTAATTGAGTTTTTATTACAATAGTCAAACCAATTATTAATGTGAGAACTAAATTTTTGCAAAGTTGGATTAGTCTTAATATCACGATTAATTAGAATTCCTTTAAGGAAAATCGAGCGCAAGTGAATTTCGATACCAGCACGTGAAAGCCCTGTTAAAGTCCCATCAGTTAATAGGCGTTGGTCAAAAACATTTAAAGGACACTGAACGATATCTACATTAAATAATTGTGATGCTAAATTAAAATCATCACTTGTATAGATTGAAATCCCAATTTTGTTAATCAAGCCTTGAGTCTTTAGATATTCAAGCTGCGCTATTATATCGTTTGCGTATTGAGTGCGTAGGTCGCTTGGTTCATGAATCAAAACTGCGTCTAAAGATGTACGATTTAAAAGTTTTAGAGAGTTGTGAATTGATGCAGATAGCTGATCCCTAATATCTTTAGAGCTTGAAAAGGAAAACTTGGGAGTTTTAGTAACAATATTAAAAAAAGAACAATCTTTAAATTGACCTATTCTTTGTTCGGATAATCCGTAACTAGGTGCAGTATCAAGGTATTTAATATTACTTTTTTTTGCTGAATATAATATTGAAAAGACCTCGGATGAATCAGGGCACTTTGAATGTTGCGAAAGGCCGTATGCAAGCCCAAATTGGACTGCACCAATACCTAGGCTAATTGTACTTTTTTGATTCCTCATATTGCCGTTTACACAAATAGTGTTTACTGATTAACATATCCACTGTTTTATCTATCCCGTAATTACAAGGATTTCAATATGCTCTCTGGCACATTAGGTGAGATTTTAAATCAGCTATCTGGAACATTATCGACCTATCCCAGAAAAACACCAGGTGTTTTACAGATAGAAGGACGGCCTTTGCATTATGTTGATTTGCACAGTTTTTATCATCAGTGCGTGCAAATCTTTGCTAATAATTTGTACGATTTTACTACAACTGCTGAATCTCCTCTTATTGTAGATTGCGGAGCACATATAGGTATTGCCTCACTTTATTTCACAACCCGTTATCCTTCGTGTCGAGTAATCGCATTCGAAGCAGACCCTCAAATTGCAGCAGCACTAAAAAGTAATGTTGAGTCATTTGGACTAACAAATGTTGATGTTCACGCCAAGGCTGTTTGGATTGATGATAACGGAGTCTCATTTAGTGATGAGCACGATGATTCTGGGCACGTAAATACTTTAAGCCAAGGAGTAAAAATTCCAACAGTCAGATTAAGAACTGTTTTAGCAAATTCAGCTGTAGAGCTATTAAAAATGGATGTTGAGGGGGCCGAGTTTGAGCTTTTAAAAGACTGTGCCGATGCTCTAAGTAATGTAAAAAAAATCATAATCGAAGTTCATCAATTAAGAAACGAAGGAAGCCTTGGTGAGTTGTTATTAATCTTGGAGCGAGCAGGATTCAAATATGTATTGTCTGATTTGCATCAAGCGGAGTGGATCCCTGAGTTTGTTAAACCTCCGTTTAAAGAAACCCGGACTGATAAATATCTAGTTTCGGTTTTTGCTTGGCGTTAAATAGTTAGTTGTCCATTAAAAGATTCACCGCAGCAACTCTAATTTGTTTTTTACCGCAGGGGTACGCAGAGTATCGCAGGGTAATTCATTGAGCATGCGCAATATATAATAGCTCCTCTGATTTGATTAATGTCTACAAAATCCTCTGCGTTACCTCTGCGATACCCTGCGTTAAAAAACACACTTAACAGTATCGATGAAACCAACATAAAAGATGTTTACTCTTAATGCTGTGGTAACATTTATGGACAACAATTCATTCAACCAGATTTTAGCCTGCCAAACTATTTGTCATATTTGAGAATATTGTGTGACTAAAACGAGTTAGTTTATACGTCATCTAATTACTTCAAGCACAGCTTCGATAACTGTATTTTGCTGTTGTTCAGATAAACCTACGGAAGAAGGAAGTGATACAGTTTTATCTACGTATTCGCTGGCTTTGGTAATTTTATAAGATTGAGAATTTTTATTAGTAACTTGTAAGTGATTAGGATACCAAATTGGCCTTGATTCAATTTGTTTGGTTGATAACTTATTTACGATATCCATTGCAGTTAATTTGCAATTATTATTTATCCCAATATTTGTTAGCCAATAATTACATTTGTTAGATTCATTTACATCAACAACATGTATATTTTTACATTTACTAAATGCATTTTTGTATTTCGAATAGATTTGTTTCTTTTTATCAAGGTAGCTACCTAACTGCTCAAGTTGTGCAACGCCCATAGCAGCTTGAATATTGGTAAGCCTATAGTTATATCCAATTTCGTTGTGAATAAATCGAACTGAGTCGTCTTTGGCTTGAGTCGTTAAATATTTAACTTTTGTTGCTAAAGATTCTGAATCAGTAACAACCATACCGCCGCCACCAGTGGTGATAATTTTATTACCGTTAAAACTAAAACAACCAAGCTCCGAAAATGTTCCAGAATGTTTAGTGCCCCAATAAGATCCTAAAGATTCGGCAGCATCCTCTAGGCATTTAATTTTATACTTGTTGCAAAGCTCAATCACGCGAGGCATATCAAGTGTAGTACCAAATATGTGAACAGGAACTATGCCCCAGATAGGACGACCGGAAGTTTTGTTTACAAGTTGTCCTGCGTTTTCTTTGCACTCTTCTTTTAAAAACTGCTCAACGCTATCTAAGTCTAAATTAAAGTATTTGTCGCAATCAAAAAATATTGGTGATGCATTGCAGTAATGGACGGCGTTAATAGTTGCTGCAAATGTAATAGTAGGAACAAGTACTTCATGACTTTGATTTAAACCCAAAGTAAGCATCGAGATATGAAGAGCAGAAGTTCCATTACAGGTGGCAATTGCATATTTACTACCTACAATTTCAGCAAACATTTTCTCGAATTTACTGACATACGAGCCAACGGATGATACCCATCCAGTATCAAGGCACTCTTTGATATATTGCCATTCATTTCCGCAGATATTGGGGGCTGAAAGAGGAATCATGATGTTATAAATGCGATAAAGCGTGGTATGATTATTGAAAAGTTCGCTTGTACTTACAAATAGTAATATCTAATTGTAACATACCGAGATAATTGATAGAAATCTATTAAATACAAATTTACTGACAAATATACATGAATCAACTCACAACTCCAGTTGCTCTATTGGTATTTAATAGGCCAGTTCCCACTGCAAAAGTTTTCCAAGCAGTTCGTGCTGCAAGACCAACAAAACTATTGATTGTTGCCGATGGACCGCGTCAAGGACGACCGGGTGAGGAAGAGTTATGCCAACAAACAAGAGCTATTTGCCAAAATGTAGATTGGCCATGCGAAGTAATAACTAATTTTGCTGAACAAAACATGGGATGCCGCAACCGTGTTTCAAGTGGATTAATTTGGATATTCGAGCAAGTGGAAGAAGCAATCATCCTTGAAGACGATTGCTTGCCGAATGAAGACTTCTTTAAGTTTTGTACAGAGTTACTTCATAAATATAGAAATGATCCAACGATAGGAATGATATCGGGAAATAATTTTCTGCCTGATGGGTATACGCGTTCTGATGTAAGTTATTATTACACTAGATTTCCTCACATTTGGGGGTGGGCATCATGGAGGCGAGCCATTAAGCACTACGATCTTTCTATGAGTAATTGGAAGACGCTTTCTTCCCAAGGTTGGCTTGAGGATATATTTAACGACGATGTTGCTTTAGTTGCATATTGGAAGTCTTTATTTAACCGAGTATTCGTAAAAGAC
>JBILET010000146.1:0-4543 GCA_044351935.1 Bdellovibrionota bacterium | reverse complement strand
ATTCGTATCACGTTGTTGTTTATACTTTTGGCCTAAGATTTTAGCTAGTAGTAAGTTTTTTAGGGGAAATATCTAGCAACTTTACTGATAAATTCGCGAAATAGGTTGATTGTATATTGTTAACATGAACCTAAAATCAGCCTTTTTTCGCCGATACCCATTAATAGCAGAAGGCATACTGTTTTTGTTGGGCCAATTGGTATTAGGTTGGTATATCGTAACTTACGGACGGCAGCACCTAGAAGTTACTTGGGTTATGTTAGGAAGTGCTGCCATTTTATTAATTATTGTAAAAAATAATTGGTCAAAAATTATTTTTTATTTTTTTGCATTATTAGTTGGGATTATGTCCCAAATAATTGTTTTTCCGAGCACAAACAGTCAATCCATATTGCATACAAATAAAATAATTCGCGGTGAATTTAAAGTCATAGACAATCCAAAACGAAAAACCACTCAACAAGTCACCTTTACGGCGATTTCTTTAGATAATAGGTATGGGAATGATAAATTTAGAATTACTGCTGTGGAGCTTCCGTGGAGGAGTGTGTCGGGGGTTCGTAAGTCAGACAGGTTTAAAGCAACCTTGCAATGCAAGCCATTAAATCAAATACAATCTATTTTTTCTTACCAGTATTTGTTGCTTAGGCGCGGTATTAATACATCTTGTAAAGTAATTTTCTTAAAGTCATTTTGGAGTAAAAATAGAAATCCTACTTTTATAGAACAATTGCGAAAAGCTCTTCCAGATATCAGTGATTACAGGCTGGAATATGGACTTTTACTTTCTTTAATATTTGGCATTGATTCCGAGCTTCCTGCTCAAGTCGAAAAATCTTTTAAAAGAGCAGGGCTTACTCATTTGTTAGTTTTTTCTGGTGCGCAAACATCAATTATTTATTACTCATTGGCGTTTATTTTCAGATTATTATCTGCTTTTTTAAATCGATTGTTTTACTTGGGTTATAGTGGGTATTACGAGTTTACATTTTCGTTTTTAGGTACTGTGGCATTTTGTAGTTTAATTGGATTTGAAAGTTCTACTATGAGAGCAGTTGTAGCAAGTGGTTTAATTGTTTTTAGTTCTATAAAAGAAACTAATCAAGGCATGCTGTATAGAATGTTTTTGTCGTTAGTAATTTTATGTGCAATTTGGCCAGGATGTTTTTTAGAGCCTGGGGTGCAACTTACTTATGCAGCCTTAATTGGTATTTGGTATGGCTTGCTGTTTAAAAACAAATTAATTAGCTACATAAATATGTCATTAGGAATTTCATTCCTAACAAATGTAATATCTTGGTTGTGGTTCGGATCTATTTCGATTGCTGGAATCGTTTTAAATCCTTTTGTTGCGCCTGTTGTTTCAGTTTTTTCGGTCTATTTGGGGATTCCGGCAGTTATGCTTATTTACAGTGGCTCTGATACAGCCAGCAACGCTGCAGGTGTAATTTTGTGGTGTTTAGGACACCTTGAGAGCTTTGTATTCTGGGTTTCGAGGTTTGATTGGGCATACTATAATCAGTCTTTATGACCATTAATACTAGCGCTTATACAAGTCCTTTAGCTGGTATAGATAAGTTAGATTTGCCAATTCCGCTTGAACGATTTGCAGCAGTTCTTCAAGGTGCTGCTGTTGAAGCAATCAGAGCTTTTAATTCTAAAAAATATGCTGCGTTCAAAAAAGAAGATGGTTCGTATCTTACAACTGTAGATTTAGCTGTTCATAATTACTTAGTACGCCAACTTCCTTTTATTGATGATGTTTTGGTAGTTTCTGAGGAAGGAAAAGATGATCCTGCTAAGCGGTTATCAAAAAATAAAATCTGGATGATAGATCCAATTGACAATACCGCAGGTTTAATAGACGGCTCGCTTGATAATAGTTCTATTAATATTTCTTTGATTGTAGATGGTAAGCCATTTGTCGGAATGATCCATTATTTCAAATCAAATCAAAGTTATATGTCTGTTGATGGGATAGGTGCGTTGAAGTTACTTGGTATTACCCCAAGCCCTCATCATGTAGAACTTGCTACCGAGCCTTATAGATATGTTTGTTACAGATCTAGCTTAGAGCAAATGTGTGAGCAAACTCGTGATTATCATCAAAAATTAGGCATTCAAGATTCGCAAATAGTTCACCTAAACAGACTACCTAAACGTTTGAAAGCAATTATGGATGGCTTGGCAGATGTTTACATCGAGCCTCGTCCTATACCTGAATGGGACGTAGTAGCTGCAATCAGTTTTGTGCAAGCTCTTGGGGGGCGCTGTTTGGATTTAAATACGGGCCAAGATGTTAGGTTCAACAACGAATCTTTAAGGCTTCCTTCTTTTGTACTTATACGACCCGGAGTTGATGCCGACAAACTAATGAATAGTCTAAAAAAATAGTACTATTTCATGTCGCCTTGTGTAGCGTTAAGATAGATTGCGATGAAGCATACGATTTCTGGATATACAACAACACATAACTGTATTGAACGTAATTACCCGCTTGAACTGTGCGTGGAGAGCTTACTTGGATTTTGTGACCAGGTTTCGATTGTTGATGCTGGAAGTACTGATGGCACTTTAGAAGTTTTATCTAAGTTACAAAAAAAAGACTCAAGAGTGTCATTTTATGTAAGCCCCGTAGACTTTACTCATCCACGTTGGGCGATTTACATGGATGGTTATTTAAAAGCCAAAGCCAGGGCAAGGTGTACTGGTGATTACTGCTGGCAAACTGATACAGATGAAATTGTTGCGCCGCATGACTTTGCCAGAATAAAGCAGCTTCCAGAACTACTTGCGCCGTTATTTGAAGAGTATCCGATTATTTATCTTCCTATGGTCGAGTTTTGGGGGTCTTTTAACAGAATAAGAGCTGATTTTTTTACGTGGAAACAACGAATTAGTAAAAACGATCCTAATATAATTCATGGGATTCCTGCTGAGTTAGAGATGCGCGACTCGGAAGGGCATGAATATCCAAGACCCTTTGATTCTGATTCTTGTAATTATATTTATAAATCTGATCGTTCTTCGGTTAAGTCAATTGTTCCGGTAGAGGTAGCTAAGTTAAATATGACCCCAGAGGAGTTTGAGCCGTTTTTTTCTGGGGCACTAGATCTTTTACCTTCGGTACTGCATGTTTCTTGGTTAAACTTAAAAAGAAAAATCGAACATTACCGTGACTTTTGGCCTAAGTTTCATCAGTCTATGTATAATCTTCCTAAGCTTGATGCTCCAGAAAATAATGTGATGTTTAATAAACCTTGGAGCCAAGTTACAGATAGTGATATACAGCAAAAAGCTGTAGAGCTTGATCAGTTAGGACCAAGATCTTTTCATCACAAATTAAATCCAAATCAAAAAGGTGCAACAGTTGCATTCAACAGACCGATTCCACCTTCGTTGTTGCATTGGGCTAAAGAATCCGGAATGAATTAATTTTTGCTAAATGCCATTATTGGCGTGAAGATAAAAGGCAAAAATACGTTTCCTACTGCAAAAAGTGAACTACGTCCGTTTCGTATTGCTATGCAATAATGTACTGAAAATACCCAAATTATACCGCCGATAAAGGGGACAAAAATCCATAACGTCCACCAACCAGAAAATCCACCAAGTCTAGAAAGTAAAACTAAATTGTATATGGGAATGATTACTCCCCATCCTGGCATGTGTGCTCTATCTAGTAGAATCCAGATCGATATTACTTGTAGTAAGGTGATAATTATCCCAAAGATAAATAATGGTAATGCCCATTTTTGAAGTTTGTTAAACATTTCTAACTGTTCTTCGGTTAGTTCTCCTGACTGTGATACTTGACCAATTGAATTATTATCGATGGTGAATTCAATATTTTTTTCGGTTTCGTCATATTGATTACTATCAGCAGAATCTTTGAATGGTGCTATTGTTACTTGAGCTAAATATTTTTCAAATTCAATATCTTCCTTGGATTTTCCTTTTTGATTAAGTGACTCCGATGATGCTGCTTGGTCTCGGACAATATTTGGAAGATCATGTGGATTTTTTGCTTGATCTTGATATTCATCTGGAATTTTACTTGGATCATCTACGTAGTGAACTTTACCGGCGCTGTCAGTATATTTATAAACTTCAGCTAGTGTGCTTGGTGATACACTTAGAAAAAGCAATATTACCAATGACGAAACTATATATTTAAATTGTCTCATAAACTGGTTTATAACTTGCCTATGGCATCGTGCCAACGGGAAATTATCTGTGCACAGCTGTTATTACTGGATGTTGGTGCAAAAACCTGGTCAATTGATAATAATTCTGTAATATCTTCGATTTTAGAATAAGCATTGATTGCTAACCCAGCCATAAAGGCCGCACCAAAAGCTGTACTTTCTGTCATACTTGATCTTACTACTGGTATTCCAAGTAAGTCGGCTTGAATCTGCATTAAAAGATTATTTTTTGTTGCACCTCCGTCAACTTTTAGTTGTTGGATCTTAAGTCCTGTATCTTTTTTCATTGAATTGATTACATCCATCACTTGAAGTGCTATTCCTTCAAGAGCTGC
>JBILET010000145.1:0-4565 GCA_044351935.1 Bdellovibrionota bacterium | reverse complement strand
GTATCAGTTTCAAAAGGAAAAATTGGAATTGATACTGGTTGTGTTTACGGCGGGAAATTATCTGTCGTTAATCTTGCTGACAATGAAATTTATTCATGTGGCCTGGGTGTACAAACTGTAATAGTAGGGCAGTTAGATAAATTAGTCTTATAGTTCTGCTCTTGCTTTGGTTTCGTCAATTAACGCTATTAGCTTACCCTTAATATGTTCATTTTGAGGATTTGCTGTATACAATAAATGAAGTCTACGTATAAGGGTATTAAGCGCATGGTCATGTGTTAAATCTGCAGGCTTCTCACCATTTGCAATTTTTTCCAAAGCTTCGTAAAGCTCAGATGCATTAATATTGACAGTAAGCGAATCCGTAACTTTTTGATTAATTTGATCCAAAATCGATAATATCTGTTTTTGATTATTTAAAACTAAAGACGAATCTCCTAATAATTCAAAATCATTTAACAGCTCTTGGCATTCAAGTGATAAGGAAACTACTTCTGCTCGAGTTAGTTTTAAGTTTTTATACAGCTCGTGCTGTTTTTCTTTAACCCAGACAGATTTTTCGATATCCGAGTCGAATGATCGAATATCGCTTTCTTCTTGTATTCTTAACAAAGCATCATTTATTGGTTCTTGATATTGAGCATCTCCGGATTGCTCTAATTTAGTTAACTTATCTTCAGCTTTTTCTGTTAATTCATTATATACTAGTTTAGTTATTCTATTCGCTACAAATATGGTTCCTGCTAAAACAGGCAAAAAAGCCCAGCCGCTATGAAATATATTTGACGATGCATATACCCCAGCAAATAAACCCACAGAAGTTGAGACTGTTGAGGAGAAAGATAGTGCCTCTCTTAGGTTATAATCTCTTTTATGATTGTATTCGTTAAGTTCATCTTGCCGAGATATCGCTTCGGGTAATTCTGCACTTCCAACTTCTTCTATAGCACTATCTAGCCATTCAGTTCGCTCATTTAATTCTTTGGTTAGTTCAAGCAGATTTTCTCTTGAGCTAAGTTTTACAGAAAATTTTGAACCAGATTTTGCAAGGACTTCTTCTACTCTGTCGCAAAATTCTTTTGGCAACCAATTGGTATCACCTTCGTTATTTAATAGATTTCTGATTTGGATTAATTTATCTTCTACGGTTTCTCTTGCACCTTCACCAATATGTGTTGCGCGTAACGGTTCTTCAACAAGTGGTGTATTGGGTGTTGTAGTATTAAGTCTTGAATGTAAATCTTCTGGCAGGTTTTGCCCGCTTTGTTCTAAATTCCTATCTGATTCAAAGTGTCTATCGGTAGATATCTGCATCATTTATTAACCTTTTAGCTGTACACAAACCACATGTAATTAGCTATTAAGAATGTTATGAATTTAACACTCAAAGTGTAGGATTCAGTGTTTTTGGTATGTATTAATGCCTTGCAAAAATACCCCTTAAAAGGGCACTATTGACGTCATGATAAATGGATCTATAGCAATGATTGGTTTGGGCGTAATGGGTGCTAACTTGGCTAGAAATATCGAAAGCCGAGGAGTCAAAGTTTACGTATATGATAGAACGCCTGAAAAAAATTCAGGGTTTATACAACAGTTTGGTAAAGGAAATTTTGTTGGTGCAAATAGCCTTGATGAGCTAGTAAAAAGTATGCCAGCTCCAAGAACTTGTTTTGTAATGGTTCCTGCGGGTGCTCCTGTTGATGCAGTGACTAACGATTTGTTAGGCCTTCTTGATAAGGGAGACACAATAATTGATGGAGGCAACACTTTTTTCCGAGACACTCAGCGTCGAGAAAAGCTTTGCGCTGAACGCGGTGTTCACTTTATGGGTATCGGAGTCTCTGGCGGAGAAGAGGGGGCTTTAATTGGCCCAAGCATGATGCCAGGGGGCCCAAAGCCTGCATACGAAAGAATTGAGCCTCTTTTAAATGCAATGTGTGCAAAAGTTTCTGGTGAGCCGTGCTCTGCATATATCGGACCCGATGGGGCAGGCCATTTTGTTAAAATGGTTCACAACGGGATTGAGTATGGTGACATGCAGCTAATTGCTGAAAGTTATCATTTATTAAAAGCTCTTGGTGGTTATCAACCTGCAGAGTTAGCTTCAATTTTTAAAAAATGGAATCAAGGTAAATTAGAATCATTTCTAATAGAAATTACTGGATCTATTTTTGATAAAAAAGATGATCAATCTAATGATTATCTAGTCAATAAGATTCTTGATAAAGCTGGACAAAAAGGCACAGGAAAGTGGACTTCTCAAACTGCACTTGATGCAGGGATTGCAATTCCCACTTTAGCTGCAGCGGTTGATTCTAGGTGTATGTCTGCGCTTAAAGATGAGCGAGTTAGCGCGTCTAAAGTTTTGCCATCATTAGTTAGTCCAAAACCTGTTGATAAAGATAGATTAGTAACGATAGTTGAAAACGCTTTATACGCATCAAAAATATTAGCTTATGCTCAAGGAATTAAGTTAATTGAAGAATGCTCTAAGGAATTTAATTGGGGAATCAACATTGCAAGTCTTGCTACTATCTGGCGTGGCGGTTGTATTATTCGTGCTAAGTTTTTATCCGAAATACGACGTGCATTTACTGATAACCCTAAACTTGCAAACTTAATATTAGATAAAGAAATGCAAGAAGCGCTACTTATTGGTATTCCTTGTTTGCGTGAAGCTATAAGTTTAGCAGTGGCAAGTGGAATTCCTACTCCTGCGTTTTCGGCATCTGTGAATTACTATGACCAGTATCGTTTGGCAGAATTGCCGCTTAACCTTACTCAAGCTCAACGAGATTTCTTTGGTGCTCACACGTACCAAAGAGTTGATAAAGAAGGAACTTTCCATACTCAGTGGTAAATAGGGAAAAGTACCCCATACTTTCGGTATTAGAAGAGGCAAGTATTGCTTTTGAGCTCTACGAGCATCCTGCTGTTTTTACGGTAGAGCAAGGAAAGGGCGTAGTTGATCACATTCCTGGGGGTGGAACAAAAAATCTTTTCTTAACCGATAAAAAATCCACAAAATTTGCCCTTCTTTTTGTTGAAGAATCAAAACGTGTGGCACTAAAAGAACTAAAAGATATTTTAGGCTGGGATAAAGTATCATTTGCTTCGGCTGAAAACTTAAAAAAATATTTAGTAGTCGATCCAGGGTCTGTTACCCCGATGGCTATATTTGGAAAAGAATTTTCTGAGCATCCTGGCAAAGTAGAAGTTTTATTTGATAATGCACTTTTGGATTTTGATACTATCCAAATGCATCCTATGATTAACAGTGCAACGGTTGTAGTTAGTTCAAAAGAGTTTTTAGTAGAACTATTTAGAAAACACCAAATCACAAATCGTGGAATTGATGTTCCTGTAGTATCAGCAAAATAATTTTTACTGTAATAAATTTAGCACTAAATTTGGAGTCTGATTAGCTTGCGCTAGTACTGCCGTGGCTGCTTGCTGGCGAACTTGAAGACTTACCATTTTGGCGACTTCCTCTGCTACGTCTACATCGCGGATACGACTTACTGCTGCAGCAAAGTTTTCTCGGGCAACTTCTAAGTAATTTAATGCATAGGATAATCTATTTTCTGCAGCACCAATTGTTCCGCGTATTGTTGTTAAGCTTCCGATTGCATTTTGCACGGCTGATAAAGCTTGAGTTGCAGCATATGCAGAACCTGTATCACTTGTAGATATAATTGAGTATACAAGAGCACTTCCACCAGTTGCTCCAAGGCCCAATGAATCTAGGGTTCCGCTAATTGCACCAATTGTAATTTGTGAATTTGCACTGGAGTCAAATCCAACTTGTATTGCAAAAGATCTTCCATTCGAGAGTAGTGAAATGTTGTTAAATGTTGTTGTTTTAGCGATTCGATCAATTTCACTTCCTAGAGCTAAAAATTCGCTAGATAATGCGGATCGTTGCGAGGTTACTAATGTTCCGTTTGCGCTTTGGGTCGCAAGTTCTAGCATTCTGTTTAGAATATTTCCAACTTCACTTAATGCCGAATCTGCAACGTTTGCGACCGAAATCCCGTCATTGGCGTTTCGTATCGCAACTGTTGCAATACGTGTGTCAGCTTCAAGTTTAGCCGATAGTGCTAACCCAGCAGGGTCATCAGATGCAGAGTTGATTCTTAGTCCAGACGAAAGGCGCTCGAAGCTTTTACTAAGCTCGTTTGAGCTTGTCCGCAAATTTGATTGCGCCACTAATGAGTCTATGTTCGTCCGTATTGATAATGCCACAAGAATTCCCTTTCCTGTATTAGCCCTATACGTCAGATAGGTGGGGAATGTTTACAATATGGCGCTAAATTTGTGGTGGGCGATGTAAGTAGTTGTAAATATTGAGTTAATTATCATGGAGAAAGGTTACCGCAGCGAATTGTGATTGTTGATTTGGTGTTTATTAGATGGCTTTTGGGGGTGGTTTTTTACCGCAGAGATGGCTTTTGGGGGTGGTTTTTTACCGCAGAGCAGCTGTGTACAAAGTCAATATCTAAGCAGCAATGAAATGCTGTTTAGGGTCATTTTTTAGAATGCTATTAAGATGAACAATAAAT
>JBILET010000007.1:0-15255 GCA_044351935.1 Bdellovibrionota bacterium | reverse complement strand
GGAGCGGCGAACGAATAACATGAGAGACCTGTTGCAACATCAACTGAGAGTCTTTGCGATAAGTTGTATCTTTTGCTCTGCGTTTTAAAATTAAAATAGCAAAAAGCCTCTGGATTTCGGCAATATATCTAACAATCTGATCCCATGTATCGTTAGATAAATTTCTTTTCGATCCGATCCACACGGTAAGTGTAACTCCGGATATAACTTCGAATATTTGAGTTTTATGGTCACTAATTCCAAATCGGTTTAATTCAACCGGAGCTTTCCTCATGGCTTTTTTGTCATGAGACAATAGTTCGCAAAGAATTAACTCCAAAACAGGCTCGATATTCCCTGCCACAAACTTAGGCAGCTGTTCTTCTTTATTATCCGTATCAACAGCAAACAAAACCGAAATTGATGGCAAAAATTTAGCTAAATTTGCATAGGCAGCAGAAAGAAAAGCTCTGCCCCAAATTTGATGCGAATCCCTGACACATGTTTCAATCCACGGGCCAACATCTAAGGAAGAAATAGATTCAACTCCACGCGACTGCTCGAGAACTTGCGCAATTTGCAAAGATAAAACATGAAACTTCTTTCGCTGATTATAAAGTGACCAAGCTAAAATAACACTTGCAGTTAAAGCAACTACTACGAATGCACTTAATAATGAAATTATAAATATATTTGATTGAATCATTTATTTAAGCTGCTTTTTGTACACCATTGGTAGAGTACCCTATCAAACGTTTAATTTGAGTAGTTAATAATCTAGGATCTTGGTTTTTCTTTAAAAAAGCATCTACACCTAATTCTATAAAAGCAATTTCTGCTTCAATATCTTGATCGCTAGTTAACATTATAATTGGTGTTTTGCTAAGTCGATCAGATCCTCGAATATGCCGTACAACATCAAATCCATTTTTTTGAGGCATATGCAAATCGCACACTATTACAGATGGAACTTTATTATTATCCAAATAATCTACTGCTTCTTGCCCGTTGTTTAAAACTACAGTTTTAATTTTCAAAGAGCCTAAATATTTTGAAACTACTTTTGTAAAACTTTGATTATCGTCGACTAATAGAACATGGCTATTTTTATCAGTAGTGGCTTTTTGCTGTACTTCGAGGGTTTTTGTGGAAGGATTGGATATCGGAATTATATTATTAGTATCTGGTGATACTTTATGTTCGATTTGTAAGTTTGGTGGCGTTAAGTCTAGTTTTGATTTTAAAACAAACGAAGTAACTGAACCTGTTTTTTGCACAAAATATTCATGCTCCTGGTAGTTGAAAATATTTGTAGTTGCACATGTTTTTTCCTGTGCTAACTGCAACATATTCTCTATTAATTCTGGCGCAATATTCCCAGAGGCTTTTTTGCCATCTTGTGTTTGCAAATTATAAACAAATTTAGCAGAGCAAATTTCGAGTCTGTCTGCGTTATGTGTTTGTGCAATATCAAAAAGTCTTTCTAATGGGCTATATTCAGCCTGATTAGTATCTACATTTTCCAAAGCTTCTTTTATTAACTTCCAAGATGATAAATAGCGAGGAATGCCGCTAAATTCTGGCATAAGAGCCGATGTTCTCTCTGGAATGCAAGTTACAACGCCAAGCAAAACTTGATCTTTTCTTAAAAAACAACATCCAGCATTTGCGCAGCGTTGCAAGTTGTCACTATCTAGCGCAGATGTTTTTGGAACTACATGCAAAGCAGTTAATCCATAATTTTTAGCAACTATATCCAAAAAAGTCTCAACAGATGTTCCATAAAGAACAGCACCTGCGTCTATCCACTGTCTAGGATCAGAGCAACTAAGTGATAAGGCTTCAAACTTAGCACGCCCAAGAAGTTTTTTTAAAATCTTTGGCAAAGTTTTCCTGGAGCGGATTTTATCTTTAATGACATCAATTAAATTAATTAAGTAGCTCATATAAACACTCGTTAAATAAAATCTCTTACCTTTACCGCCTGACAATTAGCAATTATACCAGCAGGAAAAACACTATCTAAAATTAAAGTTGAATTAACCATAGGATCGGCTACATATAAACATGCAGTCAAAATAGGAACAGAAGGTAAATATTTTTTAGAGTTCTGCTCGTAAATTACCATCCCAGTAGGTTCGGCATATAAACTTACTCCATTACTTATCGACTGTAATACGTCAGCATAAGTTTTGCTGATTGAATGTTTTGAATAAACTACCGATGGCACAGCAAGTGATCCATTGGATTTTTTTATATCACTACCTACAAAACCAAGAACTTTTCCGTTATTTTCATCAATACTTAATTGATAAACACTAATTTCATAGTTAAAAGAAAGATTCTTAAGAAAACTTCTGTTTAGCCTTAATTGATCTAATCTAGACGAAGTTTGATTAACTAATTCCGATACAGCATCTAAATCATACACATACTGCATTTGCCCGTTTCCAGTTATGTGCTGCTTAAGAATCCGCCCATTTTTTTGTAATGATGCTGACTCGGAAAGTGTAGCTTCTATTACCGAATCAACTGCGTAACGAGTTAATACTGCTTCTGCTACAGCAAACAGACCTAAACCAAGCACTGCAACCACAGCTAAAAATCCTGCAGCTTCAAGTGCGGCAATGCCTTGTTGATATTTATTCTTGGATAACAGCACGCTGTCCTCCTCTGATTATATATGGAAGAGTCTGGGAAATAATTTGATCAACTGAATCAACATTTATTGCAGTAGCAGAGAAAATCTGGCGGTTATTATCTAAAACTAGACTATGTTCATTAAAAAGTGCCTGTAAAAGATCAACTGAAGCAGTAGATCCATTATATATAAAATAATATAACTTAAGTGGTGTTTTGATTGTCTGCTTAAATGTTTTGATTTTTTCTAACTCAACTGACAGAGCATTCCAAACAGCATCACCAGCAACTTGAAGTGACTGGCCAGCTACTTTTGGTGCGCCAGATGAAAAGACCAATGCTATTTGTTGTGTTGAATTAACTAATGAGCGTCTTTCTTCGTACATACCTCCAGCAAAAAGTTGCTGTGACAAGTCGGCCAACATAACGGACGAATCAAAATAACCTTGCTGACTTGCAACTCGAGACCAGACTACATCATTTAAATTTAATTCAGATGAATTGCCATTATTAAATATAGGGGCATTCGGATAGTGATATATATCCGCCGAAAATGTATCCTGTAAAACTTGAAGGCAATCTTCAGAATCGATTGGAAAATTTGTATTACTTTCGGGCTCGGGCACCCAAATCGAGTTTCCATTATCAGATTCAAGATGCCAATCTAATAATGTGACTGGTCGTTTTGGAACAATTACATCTGATAATCTTGCATTTTGTCCTACTATATTTGTTGCACCGGGGAAAAACGATAATGCAATTCTATTAGTAGATACTCCTTTTACTAAATCAATTGCTCGAACGGCCATCTGTTTTAGACTTATAATTACAGGATTATAACATTGCTCAAGAGCAATCTCGGGTGCAATCTGAGTATTGCCTGTAAAAAATTGATTAGAATTAAAGTGATAAGGAATTGGAAATTCAGCAGGTGTACCAAATCGATCGTTAACAGAAGATAATAACACAGGTGCTGTGCCTATACCGCGATCAAACGCAATATAAAGATCAATTGGGGTAATTCTACTTGAAGCATAAGCAACAACTGGAATAGAAAGTATGCTATTAGAAGATCTTAAGTTTTTAAAGTAGCTAGCAATAATTGGAAAGTAGTCCTCAGATACACGAACTTGTATTGCATCAGCTGAAGTACTTACAACAGAAGTAACACTACTTACTTTTTGAGCCAAAAAATTATTGGCAGCACTTTTTGCTAAATTTTGATTAGGCAAATACTTTGCGCCAAATACCGCAGCTTCGTCCACTAAAGTCTGTAACAATTGTCTGCGTTGCGTATAAGTTTCGACATCAACAATAACACTACCCACAACAAGAAGTGCTGGGATAACAAAAACAGCAAACAACAAGCTTGCACTACCTTTTTGGGGACTTTTTATGGGGAATTTTAAACAAAATCTAACCATAAATTGCAGTCCTTTTATTTTCCTGGCACTGCTTTGGCAGCAAAAGAGATTATTTGAACTAACGGTGAGGATAAGAAAAACAAAATTAGTCCAGCAAAAGTAACGACCAGAGGCGCAGTTGCTTTAACAGGTAATTTTGCTAAATCTTCTTCAATAGTTTCTTGATAATAACTTTGAGTGGCATCGCTAAGTTCCCTCAATGGTCCAATTACTTCACCACCTTCTTTAAATGCAATCCCTAAGTGCACAAATGCATGCGTTAAAGCATGATTGTCATATTTTTTCGCAACTAATTTTAACGAATCTTCGAACGAGGCTCCTCTTTCGGCAATTTCAATTACACTGCTTAAGGCTTGAACAATTGGATCGATTGTAATTTTTTTCTGTTTGCTTTGGGCTAATTTATCAATTTCAATAACTGATTTTATCGCAGGAATAATATCTAATCCTGCCTCTACTGCCATCACTAATCTTTCCATTACTAATGGGATCATTTGAGCAATCAGGCGATTTTGATTTTCTTTTTTTATTTTCAAATACTGCCCGATTGCAATAACTGAAACACCAAAAGAAGCAATTGATATTCCAATAATTTTATTAGCACTTGCTCCCAAACTAAATGATATTACGGAAGCAATCAGGACAAATGATAAACTAATAAGCAGCTTAGTTTTTTCAGAAAAAGTATCCGAGCTACTTTGGTTTATTGATGAAAGATTTAAGTCTGTAGATGAGTAATCAGTATCATCACTAATATGTTCAAATCGCAGAATTGGAAGCTTTTTTTGCTCGATTCGATACAGAAAAACTCCACACGCAATAAATGCTATTGAAAATATAGACAAAACAATTGGTGTCATACTCTTGATCTATCTATAAATAACATCCAAGCAGTACCAACAAACATTAAAACCACACCAAAGCCTACAAACATACGGCCCAATGGATGATGCAAAGACTGCATAAACGCATCTGGGTTCATCGCAACTTGCATGCCACCAATTACCAAACTACAACCTGCAATACCAAAACTAGATAAACGCTGCATTGCTACTGCTGCTTTTGATTTACGTCTAAATGATTGGCGTTGACGTGTAACTTTATTTAAACGTTGTAAACATGCGCCTAAAGAAGAGCCTTCTCTTCTGGCAAGAAGCAACGATGTAGTAAGTAAAACCACATCAGGATGACCAATTGATTCACCAAAAGATAAAATTGCATCTTCTTCCGATTCACCAGATTCTAATTTTTGATTTAATTTATTAAGTTCAATTTTAAGCGGTGATTGTAATGGCAACATTTCGGCTACTGTTTTGATCGCAGAAATTGGATCAAGACCAGTTCTAACTGATGAGGCCAATGATAATAAAAATGTTGGGTAATCACTTTCGAATGCTCTGGATTTTGCAGTAGATTTAAATCTAGATAATAAATTTTGAATAAAGTTAGGGCTGCTTTCTTCTTTTTTTACAGCACTTTGATCTGATTTTTTCTGAGCACTAAAATCACCATTTAAGGATTCTAATCGAGCTATATCAGAGCTAAATAAAAACCTCATGCGACACTCTTTAATCCTTGATCAAAATACATCTGCTCAAATGGCAGTGTTAGATTTGTTGGAAGCTTTGATAACTCCACACCTGAATCATCGCTTTCTAAGATTGATCTAAAATTGCTAATTTTATTTGCGATTTTCCAATTTGGGATCCCATCTTTGCAGTCATATGTAAAGATATCTTTGGTTCTCATTACGCCATCAGCAATTGGGCCTATTTCTTTAACTTCTATAATTCTTCTTTTTCCTGTTTGGTGACATATATCAACATAGACAATTGCCTGAACCGCAGTTGCTACTTGTTCGGATAAAACTCGTTTATCAACACCTTTTTGAGCTCGTCCCAAAAACAACTCAAGTCTAGCTACAGCATCAAGGGCACTTTTTGCATGAATCGTTGATAATCCTGGGTGGCCTGAAGCGCATACATCAATAAAACTTTCGGCTGCTTCAGCATCACGTATTTCACCAAAAATTATTCTGTTCATCGCCATTCGCATTCCTGCGCGAATACACTCGCTTGGCGAAACTTTTCCTTCACCTTCGGTATTTGAATCTCGAGTTGCTAAATATCTAACGTGTGGGTGAGTTAGTCTAACTTCTGGCGTATCTTCTATAACGACAATTGCTTCATGAGTAGGAATAGAACCAGCTAGTGCTCTTGCTAATGTTGTTTTGCCTGTACCAACTTCACCAGCAAGTAAAACAGTTTGTCCAGAACGAATTAAAATTCTTAAGTACTCAAGCACAGGCATAGGAGCAAGGCCTGTATTAAAAAGATCCTGTAGCGTAACGGTTGAAAATCTATTTAAACGAATTGTTACGTATGGGCCTCTATCACATAAAGATTGGTGCACACAGTGAACCCTAGCAAATCCAGATATCATTCCATCTGCTATTGGTTTTTTTGTTGAACAATTAGTTTGAGCTTTAGATAATATTCGCTCGACAAATAATTCGTAACTTTGCTGGCTAGGAAACGAAAAAGAAGTCCTAATATTTTTGCGACCTTTTTGAATCGAGATAGTCGAATAATCAGTAATAATAATATCCGATATAGATGGATCATCAACCAATGGTTGTAATATCCCAAATGGTTTCTGTTCCTTTTTAATTTGAGCAAGTACTTCGTTTCGTTCAAGACCAGATAAAGATAACCCAATTTGATCTTCTACTTCAGTGATGCGATTTAGTATTTCTTCTTCGGATGCGTTTGTTGAAATTGGATTTGCTGCTAGAGATCTTCCAACTTCTTGAAGAACATAAACAATTGTTGCCGAAAGATTAGATCCACCTGCAATTGGCTCATCAGTAGTTGACTGAGTTATCAACTTAGTTTGCTGTGCTGCTGGATTTTGTTCTTCAGTGTATTTTCTCATGGCTCTCTAAATCCAGCAGGTGGTTCATCTGTTTTAACCCAACGACCGTCGGTATAAGCGAATTTTTTGTTTTCGCCATTTACAGATACAAATCCGGTAATCGCAGGTTTTACTGCACCGCGAGCAGTTTGATTTCCTTTTAACTGCTCGGATGTGTAAAAAGTATTACTCCAGTTTTGATCATCACGCTGGCTGCGTAGTGCAAAGGCAATCTTGCCTTGAGGTATAGCAGTATTAATAGCTAAACACTGATCTTGGCTTACTAGTAAAGTGACAGTGGTTGGAACATTTGGAGCAGCTTGACCTTCAACAGGCGAAACAGATCTTTCTGCTGACAATATTTTTACACGCTCTGCTACAACTTTAGTTTGGTCTTTTGTAACAAGAAGTACATCAACTATTGCCCCACTTCCTGCCCAACCTTCAACTGCTGTTGTTGCATCAACTTTTACAGTCATTGCTCTCATTCCAGCTGGAATCATTTCAACAACGGGATTAGATGGACTAAAAGAATCCGAAAAATTGCTGGCAAAAAGTGGCAAATCTGCAGGTAAAGTTGAAGTTGCAGAAGAGTTCATAATAACTGAAACATCTGTTACTACTCCGGCAGGTAATTGATGACGAGGAAAAGATACAAATTTGAACTTTATATCTTTTCCCTTAGAGCCAAGCGCAACAGGCTGTGCAGGAACTGGTATTGATACAGTATCAAATTCAGCAACTACTACTGGTTTTTCAATTACAGTAGAATTTGAAATCCCACCAGACTTTTTAAGTATCACTGCACTAATAATCATCCCGAGTGATAAAAAAATGCCTAGGATAATTTTAGAACGATCGATACCATTAGCCGCAGAAGCGCGACGCTGTGCTCTGATTGCCATGTTAATTCCTTAA
The DNA here is from genome assembly GCA_044351935.1 of Bdellovibrionota bacterium. Classification (GTDB taxonomy): domain Bacteria; phylum Bdellovibrionota_C; class UBA2361; order UBA2361; family JBIKWN01; genus JBIKWN01. The sequence goes on along the minus strand of JBILET010000007.1, from coordinate 7,381 downwards.
ATAATTACGGTGGATTAAGGGTTCCCTGAACCGCCACCACCGATATTGTTACCTTGTTGTGAAGCCCAATTTCCGATCGCTTCCAACATATTGCTAATACCGTCTCCCATCGTATTAACACCTAACCAAACAATACCGATAATAACCGCTGCTCCTGCTGCGTACTCTAAAAGAGTAAAACCTTTCTGTTTTTTTTGTTGTTTCATAGCTTCTCCTTTATTTTAAATCCGATTCAAAAACTGGCAGTGAAATATTTGGCATTTGTTTGACCTGATTCGAAATGGATATATCAGGAAGTTTAATATCTTGAGGAACTTGTTTTTCGGGATTTAGATTTGGCGCACTATTTTTTTGTATGAGCGAAAACAATCCCGAAACGGCATTTTTAAAATTAAAGCTACTGTTTAGTTTTGAGACTTTCGCAGGTTCATCCAAAGATAAAATTCCTAGTTCGTGAACAAGTTCATTAAATTTTTTTTCAAGTTTAGATTTACACATCACTTCCATTGTCTGACCAGAACCTGGCCATTTTGCTGCTGCGGTAACGTATGGAATAAAAGTTTCAAGGCATTGCGATTTATTAAGTTTAAGAGAACGAAGCAGTTCGATATTTACTAACTTAGAAAACATTCCTCCAGGAGCTACCGAGTTCTGAACAATGCGAATTGCATCAGGGTGAGGTGATAATCGCAACGTTTCTTTTACGACTTGAGTAGTAGCAAACATAGAAGCTGGCTCTGGATTTGTTACAAATATAACTGAATCAGCAACTCTTAAGATTGAACTGTAAAGACCGCCTCGGATTCCAGCGATATCTACAAGAATAACATCATATAAATGATCTAGTTGTTCAAGAAAAGAAAGAAAAACTCTAATCATCGGGGATCTAGCAGGAAGTGCTTGAAGAGAACTTAATACTGGTGGCACACAAACTAGATTTTCATTACCCCATATAGGTATGACTGCTTGTTCAACAAACTCTTTAACAACAGCACGTTCCTGAGAAAGCATAGCTGCTAAGTTTTCATTGATAACAGGTCGCACCGAAAGAAATCTAGTAAGATCTTGAGTTTCCGAATCAAGATCAACTACTGCAACTTTTAAACCTTTATTAAAAAGAGTTGTAGCAGTTGCAGAAACAACAGATGTCACTCCTACTCCACCTTTACCGCTATCGAATGCAATAAGTTTGCCAGATGCAGTTTTTTTTACGCGCTTACTTAATAAAACTAATTTTCTAAAAAATTCTTCTGCTGAAGTATTTTGATTGATTATGTCGTCGACTCCCAGTCTTCCCATCTGCTCAATGATTACAAGATTCGTTAAGTCAGCAGGACAGTCTGCAATCAAACGTGCATCTGGCATATGTGTCCTAACAGTTGCGATCTCGACTAGATCGTTTGATAAACACTCTCCGCCAATAACACACACGTCTGGTTGTTCTGCAAATGGAAGCTCTTGTAAGGAAAGTACCCTTACCGACAGTTGTGGACAGGTGGGGGATTTTTGTTGGACTTCGGACTGAAATCTAATAATACGGTCAGCTAATTGGTTTCTTGCTTCAGCACTTGAATCTACAACGGCAATTTCTATCATCTTAGGTACTTCATCCCCTACTAGGGTATTTCGCTAAAAAGATAGCAAAGTTTCCATTCTTAGTTAAAATAAATACTGCATTCGTGTGAAAAAACCTACATAATATAAGCTTTGATTCCTATATGAGCACAGCTAACATACCGGAACTATTGCAATTTATCGAGCTACCCCATAAATTCGAGGTCCGAAAAAATTTTCTAAAAAAGTCCTATCGGGCCGACTTATTTTTTACAGCAAGCATAAAAGAACCTGCTACCTTTTTGATCGACTGGTTTTTGCCAACTGTTAAGGAGCTACTTAGCTTTCCATTAATTAATATTAAAGGAGACAGTCAAAACGAACGATTGTTTATGTTAAGTGGAGTCTGTAGCAGTGAGACTGACAGTCATGCCGCTGGTTTAGATTTTAGCATCGAAGTTAAAACTGTTTATGCTGGAAGACACTCTAAGGGTAAGTATTTAAACAAAACTAATATCAAATCAAGCGCTTCACTTAGTTCATCATCGAGTATAAATTTTGATGAACTTATTAATATAGTTAAAAACAGTCACAAGATAGACAAGTGCGAATTAAATCTTGAATTTATGACCGAACATTTTCTAACTTCACTTGGACTTGCGCCTGTAATTGAAGAGTCAGTATCAATTCAATTAAATGGAGCAACAGGGCAACTTACTGTTGTGACTCATAGTGATTGTTTAAAGCCACCAATTACGGGTCCATTAAATAATAAAGATTGGGGGCAAAAAATTATCAACTTATCAAAGATAGTTAGTAATGCCTAAAATAAATACAGACAAAAAAACGGCTGAGCAAGATGCGACTGAAAATAGCGACTCACTAAGTTCGCAGAAAAAATGGAACGGAAAACTATCAGAAGATAAACTTGATATTACTGCAGCAAGAAGCAGCGGAAACGGAGGTCAAAATGTTAATAAAGTTTCAACTAAAGCCATAATCAGATTCGATGTACTTAATTGTGATGATTTAAGCTTAGAAGAAAAAACTTCTGTATTAAAACACATAACAGAATCAAGACCCGCGATTCTTAACAGTGAAAATATTGTAATAATCTCATCTCAAGAAACACGCTCATTCAATGAAAATCGAAAAAGAGCAATCATAAAACTTGAAAAATTAATTACAGAAGCTTTAATACCTAAAAAAATTAGAATTAAAACTCAAACTCCCGAATCGGCTGTACAGACTAGGTTGGAAGATAAAAAGCGAAAACAAGAAATCAAAAAACAACGGGCCGAAAAGCCAACTTTTGATTAGATCTATCCTTAGATAATCCATAGATAGTATAGTTACTTTTAAGATGATATTTCTAACTCCTGGCCCAACAAAAACACAATCAGATCTGCCCAAATGGCTTAAAGAAGCTATCGATACAAATGTTGTAAACTTATCACATAGGACAAAATGGTTTGAAGACATCTTTGCTGAAGTTGTCGCAAAACTAAGAACTCTTCTTTCGATTCCAAATGATTATGTAATTGCATTTACAAGTTCTGCTACGGAAGTTTGGGAGCGATCTATTCAGAATCTTGTAGTTAACGAATCTTTTCATATTGTAAACGGCGAGTTCTCGCAGAGACATTCAAATTTTAGTCGCAAACTTGGACGTAAAAACGTAGAGCACTTAATTGATGTTACATTTGATGGTAGTCTTGATGAAATTAATATTCCAAATAGCTGCGAGCTAATCTGTTTTGCTCAAAACGAAACCAGCACTGGAATGATGTTTAGTAACGAGGAAATTGTTAAACTAAAAAAAAAATATCCTAATCAATTAGTATGCGCTGATATAGTAAGCGCTGCTCCTTCACTAGACCTAGATTATAATTCTGTTGATTGCGCTTATTTTTCGGTTCAAAAAGGCTTTGGACTTCCTGCAGGTCTTGGCGTTGTAATTTTAAGCCCAAATGCAATTAATCGCGCCAGCGAAATAGAAAAGAAACAATCAATAGGCACATATCATTCATTTTTAAATCTTGCCGAGCACGCTTCAAAAAATCAAACCCCAGAAACGCCAAACGTTTTAGCGATATGGTTGCTAAATAAAACACTTGATACTTACCTTTCGGAAGGAATTTCAAACTTAAGAAACAGAGTTCGCCAGCAACATCGTCACTTAGTATCAGAGTTATCTAAATTATGTTTTAATTCTTTAGTGACCTCTGATAAATATCAATCTAGATCAGTTGTTGCAGCAACCACTCCAACAAGTGCTAAAGAAATAAAAAGCAAATTAGAAAATTTGAAGATTTTAGTAGGTGGTGGTTACGGTAAATACGTCGATACTGCTATAAGAATAGCTAACTTTCCGATGCATACTTCAGAAGAACATAATGAACTGATAAAAACGTTAAAACATATTAGTTAATGCTCTTTATGGGATTGAAATTTCACCGCTGGCATTAATACCGAAAATGTCGTAAATTTTCGGCATATGTACCGAAGAATAGCTAAGCCCCTATTATCACGCAGTTTTTTTATTTTTGGTGCGCGTGGTACAGGCAAAACTAGTCTTTTACAAAAGCTACTTCCTGAAAATGATTCAACTATTTGGATCGATCTGCTAGACGATGAGTTGTACAAACGTTTAATTGCTAATCCATCTTACTTTGAGGAACTCATTCCTAGTAATTTTGGCAAGGAATGTTGGGTTGTCGCTGATGAAATTCAAAGAATCCCTTCTCTACTTAACTATGTTCACCGCTTAATTGAAAAGAGAAATTTAAACTTTGCATTAAGTGGCTCAAGCGCTCGAAAACTAAAGCGCAATAGTGCCAATTTACTCGCGGGAAGAGCATTCAATAATTTTCTATTTCCATTAACCAATCAAGAACTGGGCAGTCATTTCGATTTATCATTTATATTAAACTGGGGATCTTTACCATTAATATTTTCCCTGAAATCAGATGAAGAAAGACGAGAATATCTAAGAAGTTATGTTAATAATTATATTCGCCAGGAAATCCGAGAAGAACAAGTTATCCGAAGACTGGATCCTTTTATTAAGTTTTTAGAATCCGCAGCTCAATGCAATGGAAAAATAATTAATGCAAGCCAAATTGGTCGGGATAGCGGTACAGATTCAAAAGCAATAGTAAGATACTACCAAATTCTTGAAGATACTTTGCTTGGATTTTTTTTGGATCCTTATCATCGTTCGGTTCGTAAGATTCAATCAGAGAAATCAAAATTCTACCTATTTGATCTTGGCGTAAAGCGAGCCCTACAAAATGATTTGAATTCAACCATCTCAGATAAAAGTTTTGCTTTTGGCGATGCATTTGAACATTTTTTTATAGCTGAATGTTACAGACTACGTCATTATTTACGAGTCGAAGAAAAATCGTTCTTTTTGAGAACTAAAGATGATGTGGAAATCGATCTTATAATCGAGCGAAAAGGCGGCGAAATATACGCAATAGAAATCAAATCTTCAGAAAAAGTTGACGAAAATAAATTGTCTGGATTTATTAAGTTAGCAAAAGATATAAAAGCAAAACATATTTGGGTTGTTTCACGCGAGAAACGAGTTCGAACACTCGAAAGTGGTGTTCAAGTTTTACCGTGGGAAGAAGCAATAAAAAGACTGTATTTCTAGAACAATTACATTTCAGGATGACTTCCAGAAAGCGATCTTAAGAACTCAACTATTTGCTCAACTTGAGAATCACTTAGATCACGTCCTAGTTGATGAGAGCCCATTAACTTAACTGCTTTATCTAAAGTATCTACGGATCCATCGTGAAAATATGGTCCAGTTTGGGCTATGTTTCTTAGGGACGGAACTTTAAATACGTACTTATCAGATTCTAGTTTGGTAACTTCGTATCGACCAAGATCTTTTGTTTCGTAAGGTTTAACCAATCCAAGTTTTTGATACATTCCGCCACCAACAGCAACTCCGTTATGGCAACTTGCACATCCTGTATCAATAAAGGTTTTTAATCCTTTTTTCTGCTTGCCGGTTAAAGCATTACTGTCACCTTTTAGGTAAGCATCAAATGGTGATGGCGTAAGTAGAGTTCTTTCGAATGCTCCGATTGCTTTGCCCATATTTTTGAAAGTGACAGGATTTTTCTCACCAGGAAACGCTTTAGCAAATTGTTTTTTGTAATCCTCGTTTTTTTCTAAATATGAAGTGCACTCGTTTTCGGATCCCATCGCCATTTCGATTGGATTTAGTACAGGACCAAGTGCTTGCGCTTCAACATCAGCTGCTCTTCCATCCCAAAACTGCGCAACATGAAGTGCTGCATTATAAACAGTTGGTGAATTTCTTCCTCCAAGTTGCCCTTTGTGCCCAGGTGATGTTGGTTTGTTATCAACACCCCCAGTTTTTAATCCATGACACGAGTTACAACTTATTTCACCTGATTTAGAAAGCTTTGGATCAAGGTAAAGTTTTTTTCCTAAAGAAACCTTTGCATCAGTTATTGGATTATTTGGATTTTCTGCAATATTTGGGAGCGGCTTGAATAAACTTTGCACTAAAGCAGCATTTGGCTCTTCGGCGATAACAGTAAAACTAAATAAAAAACTGATTGTTAAGTATGCAAATGTTTTTTTCATAACTTAATTATTATAAATAAATTTTAGTTATGATCACAAACTTCTTAAGACATTAAATAGAATTCTATTTGGTAATTGAAGATTAAAAAAATGGCAAAGCCGAGATCTAAGAACCTTGTAAGAGTCCCAAAACATCAACTGTTGCCATTTGGTCGTGTCTAGCGCTTGAGTGCCAGACGATTTTGAATCGCCTTAGCAAGAGCGATGACGGATTTCGCGCGGGCCTTGTATCCTTTCGGATCTTTCGAGGCATTTTCCAGAAGGAAATGCTTGAGGAAGGTCGCAGTCGGCTTCTTCAGCAAGGTCGAAGACTTCGCGTGCTCTTTGAGCAAGAAAGAAGCACAAGCTTGCGCTTGAGTCTTTCGTTTGATACCTCGCTTTGCTCGAGCGGATTCGGACTTTTGAATAGCCCTTACCCTCTCAGCAGCCCCAGGCTTCTGGGGATTCGGCGGGACGACGACAGCGTTGCCGCTGACTGCGACATCGCCATCGTTATCGTAGTCTCCGTTAAGAAAGGCATTCATGCCCTCCTCCACTTCGAGATGAAGAGCAGCCTGCTCTTCTTCGGTGAGTTCTTCGAACCCTTGATTTTGGAATGCGACTGCAACAGCCGCTTCAGCGTCGATGACCACTTGGTCAGTTGAATGTGCGTGAGACATAAGTTTCCTCCACTTGAACAACCTGTTTATTGGTGTCCATAAAGATCGTCTAACTTTAGTTTAGTAAAGTATTTAACGACCTTTACGGACACCAAAAACCGATATCTTGGACTTATGCCATTTTTTTAATCTTCTACCCTAATCAATAAGAATAAATAACCAATTAAGGTTATTAGAGTAGTTATGGAAAAAATATTGATTATGTTACTTAAGAATTTTTTAGGACTGCACAACTAGAACCCTATCGATTCCTGAAGAATCTGTAATAATTTGGTCTACTTGCCCCCTAAACTTCTGAGCTGAATCAATCCCCAATTCTATTAATGCTAAAGAATTAGCGTCTAAGTAATTACGAATGTTAGAAAGAATGATTTTAATATCTGCATGCCCAAAATCATCGGAATAAAGAGCTGATCGTGGTTCAAATATAGACCCCGAATAAACTCTAGAATCATCTTTCGCTATATAAGGTGGATTACAAACAATTAAATCAAATTTTCCTCTAACTGAAGAAAACCAGTCGCTGTTGATAAATT
>JBILET010000142.1:0-4612 GCA_044351935.1 Bdellovibrionota bacterium | reverse complement strand
TTATCGCTCACCGATAATTTCACAGATTAAATCTGCGCGACGCCTTGCAGATTCTCGAAAAAAAGATCTATCTCCAAGTGAACTTAAAGTTGGAAATATTACTTTTCGAATAGCTAGGCACTTTGGCTTTTGTTACGGAGTCGAAAATGCAATCGAGATTGCTTTTAGGGCAATTGCAGAAAACCCCGGTAAAAATATCTACCTATTATCCGAAATGATTCACAACCCAAGTGTGAATGCAGATCTTGAATCAAGAGGAGTTAGGTTTTTAATGGGTACCGATGGCTCCGAAAAGATTCCACTTTCAACTCTAACATCAAAGGATGTTGTGATTGTGCCAGCGTTTGGAACCACTGTGGAGATGTTTGAGCAATTAAGAACTATCGGAGTTGATCCGCAAACCTATAATGCAACTTGTCCATTTGTGGAAAAAGTTTGGAACCGGTCTCAAAGTTTAGGTTCTCAAGGTTATACCATTATCATTCACGGCAAACATTATCATGAAGAAACGCGAGCTACTTTTTCTCATGCGAAACAAAGTGCTCCAAGTGTTGTAATCCGAAATCTTGAGGAAGCTAAAGAGCTTGCTAAGTTTATAGTTAATTCAGATCTTACTGATGAACAAACTACAAATTTTTTCGATAGATTCGGCTCTAGGTGTTCAGCTGGGTTTAATCCTTCTGTGCATTTAATGCGCGTAGGGGTTGTTAATCAAACTACGATGTTAGCTGGTGAAACTGCTACTATTTCGGAATATTTTAGAAGTATAATGATCGACCGGTTTGGAGAAGAAAATATTAAGCATCATATAGCTGATACTAAAGATACTTTATGTTATGCAACTAGCGAAAACCAAGAAGCAATTAACAGTTTGGTTGCTACAAAAGCTGATTTAGCAATTGTAATTGGCGGATATAATTCTTCTAACACAACTCATCTAGCAAAACTTTGTGCTCGACACCTTCCTACTTATCATATTCAAGATAGCTCCGAGATAGTTTCTAGTAGTGCAATAAGACATCTAGATTTAGAAACTCTAAAAGTAATTACTACGGATAATTGGTTGCCTGACCAAAGTAAAGTGGACCCAACGGTTTTGATATCTGCTGGAGCAAGCAGCCCGGATGCATTGGTTGATGCGGTTATAGAGCGGTTATGTCAAATTTTCGGAGTCGCCCAGCAGCTAAAACCCGCAGTCCAGAACTTTTTAATTTCGCAAAATATGTAACTGGTATACCCTTTGCATAGGCATATTCAATATGAAATCTAAAATTAAGTCACAGCAAGGGTTTACGTTAATAGAGTTACTGACAGTAGTTGCTATTATTGGTGTTTTAGCTGCAATGTCACTGACAGGATTTGCTCTTTACAGACAAAATGCGGCACTTGCAGTCCTCAATAGGTTAGTAGGGGACACAGTTTCAGATATAGAAGGTACACTTGCCTTGCCTGATGTCGCTCTTCCGGCTGTTGTAGCTTACGAGCAGGCTGTCGCCGGGCCGATTTCTGATGCAACAGCTAGGCAGCTTCTTCAAGCAGTAGTTGTGCCTAGGAAAGTTACTTACAACATTACAGTCGATCCAACGTGCGTAACAGCAATGTGTACGACAACTTCTTTAGAAGTTAGACATGAGAACTCTGATGTTTATCTAACATCAATCAGAACCGGTGATGGTTTATGGCTTACTGCTGAAGCATTTTAGTAGTTAGTATTAAGTAGATCTGCTTGTTTAGTAGACTTAAAAGGGTGTGGTATACTCAGGATCTGCAGAACTACCGATAATTATGTTATCCCTTTTTTTCATCTCTGAAAAACCCAATTTTCCTGCGATTTGTCTCAACTGGTTTTTCAAGTTGAGAAATTAAAAATCGAATTTCCTGTAACTCTTGTTCTTGTTCCGCAAATCCAAGAGCCAATCTTTTTTCAATCTCTTGCATCCGGACTATTCAATACGTTTGCCGCCATGACTGCTCCATGTTCGGTGAATACATAAGGTAATGTTCGCCTACCACCCCAACTTGAGGTCGCAATTTGCGACTTCAAGTTGGTAACCTCTTGAATTTCTAGTTGAAACATGAAATCTGAAGGAAATCTTTCAACATTGCGCTTAACCTGTTCATTCAGTCTTTTAACAGTAACTCCATAGAGTTCGGCTAGGTCGCTAGCCCATATAACTCGATGACCTCGGATAGTTAAAATTATCGATTCTAGTTGTAATGTCATAAAAATCCTTTCTCTGTATATCGAAAGTGTTTACTCAAAGTTTCCGGCAGGTCAGGGATAACAATGAATTTGCTCCCCGGTAATTGTGGTACACCTCAATCTGAACTAAAGAAAGAAAACATGGGTCCGGAAGCAACTGAGAGATTGTTCCAATTAAGGCTCAAAGATGCAGCCGATGATCTTGACTGTCAGGCTAAAGCTTATTTTGAAGCAGCAGCCGAAATAGGTCGCGGCGAAATGCAAAAGCTAAGCAAAGTTTTTTCCATCACATAATAGATCTGACCTTAATTATGCTCTAGTATATGGGTGTATTTATCTATTATTTAGAGTTTGAGATGAAAAAAATAAAAGTATACGGCATAGGAAATGCCCTTGTTGATCTAATTGTTCCAATATCTGAAGAGTTAAGAAGTTCTCTTGAACTAGAAAAAGGCACGATGCGTCTAGTAAGTGTTGATGAACAAAAAGACCTGATCGAAAAAATTAGCAATCCACAAATGAAAATGGTAAGTGGAGGTTCGGTTGCAAATTCAATTTATGCAATTAGCCAACTAGGAAATACAACTGCACTTTCATGTAGTATCGGTGATGATAAGTACGGGTTATTTTATAAGTCAGAATTTGAAGCAAGCGATACAATTTTTGCTGCGGCTCCTTCAGTAGGGGCTGCTACTGGGACTTGTTTAGTTTGTATTACGCCTGATGGTGAGCGCACGATGAGAACATGTCTTGCGGCTTCTAGTGATTTTAGTTGGGAGCATATTTGCCAAGATACGGTTGCTCAATCAGAGTGGGTATTCATTGAAGGATACTTGCTTGCAAATCCAGGTAAAGTACTTAGTTGGCTTCAGCCGCTAATTGATTTGTGTAAGAAAGTTAATACAAAAATTGCTTTTACTTGTTCTGAAAGTTGGGTAATAGATAACTTTAGAGATGCTGTTGATTTAGTTGTTGAAAATTCATCTTTTATTTTTGCAAATGAACAAGAAGCATGTGCACTATCCAAGAAAACTTCGATTCAAGATGCTGCGGAATTTTTATCCAAAAAATTTGAGTACACTTGTTTAACTGCTGGCGAAAATGGAGCTTACGTTTCTAAGGACGGAAAAGTTTTGCATGTTCCGGCGTTTAAGGTTGAAGTTAAAGATCTAAACGGAGCAGGGGATGCTTGCGCGGCAGGATTCTTAAGTGCGATCTTGAATGGAAAATCAGTTACAGACGCAGGCAAACTGGGATGTTATTTAGCTTCGCATGTCATTCAGCATACAGGAGCAAGATATCCAGGATCCCTAAAAGCTTTGGTTGCAGACGTTAATTGCTAGAAAATAATATCTCTGCTTGGGTCTCCAGTTTTAGTCCTGATGATTTTGCGCGTTTAAGCAAGCTCCAATGGTATCTGTAAGATGCTCTGTCGTGTAGTTTGCCGCCAAATGAAGTAGGAGCCCAATTCGCATTTAGTCCAGTCAGTAAAATCTGAGTTGATGTTGTTACTTCTGTTTTTTCTGGGGTAAATGCTTCTTGAATAGGTTTAATCTGATTTGGATGTATGCTCCACATTCGCATAAATCCAAAATTATTTTTTGCGATTAAAGCGTCATTAAATGCAGATTCGGGATCTTTATAGTCAATGCAAACGTTGTGAACCGGAATAATACCGTTGGCTAAACAAGCTTCTACAATGGCAGTTTTAGCTTTAACGATTATGGGATGTTCAAATTGCATTGGAGAACTCATTGCAGAAGAGTGAACTGCTCCCAGAAAACTTGATACATAGTCCATGCAACCAAAATCTAATCCTCTTAAGTATGGCAATGCTGCTATTTCAAAAACATCTCGGACGCCTTGAATCGTTTCAATCAAAAAATGTACAGGTGGAATTGCTACATTATTTATTTTAAATTCACTTTCAATAGCGTGAATTATAAATTTAGCTTGTTTTAAGTCAGCAATTTTTGGAACCGTTATGTGCGCAATAAGATCGCCACATTCTTTAGCTATAAATTCAAGGTCAGCAGTGAAATGTTCTGATTCTGCATCGTGGATGCGCACACCTAGTTTTTTGTGTTGATTGAGTTCGGATTTAATAACATTTTTGAAAAGGTGGCGAAGAGCTGATTCTTGACCAATCGAGGCTCCGTCTTCGAAATCAAATGTAATATCAAAGGTTCCGCCAAAAAGATTTTGAGTCTCTAAACTTTTTATAACTAATTTTTCGTGACCAGCGTAATGATCTACGGTCGAAACAACAGGAAGTGTCCTAAAAGTGCCAAAAAGTACGGAATCTAGAGTATATTTCATTTATTTATTATCCAAGATAGACCCTGGATATTACTATACTTATCAAGCCTGGTCAGCTTGATTTTAACTTAACAGCAGGCTAGAATCTGT
>JBILET010000139.1:0-4661 GCA_044351935.1 Bdellovibrionota bacterium | reverse complement strand
AATCCCGGGCGAAATTACTAATTCTTCTATTTTATATAGTAAAAATCCGCACATTCTCGCTAGGAACTAAGATAGTCCAGTTGTAATATTTTGCAATCCACTCGAAAGTTTTTGGTTGATACAGCGAAACATGAGTTGGTTCTTTTGCGTACCACCAACTATCAAATGGTATAGTATTATCGAATACCTCGGTCATAACTGCTAAATACCCGCCGGGTCTAATTAGTTTTGAAATCTTATTAAAATCTTTTTGTGGATTGTAAAAGTGCTCGATTGTTTCGGTTGATACTATAAAGTCGAATTGTTGTGATTCTGTAAATTCCAAAGGCGCAAAATAAGGGTCGTAATTTTTTACTGCGATACCGTGCTCTGCGAAAATTTTATCAATAGCAGGGCCGGGACCACAGCCATAATCAAGACCGATCATATCCTTAGTAAGATAACTTAGAAGGGGCGTAGTTACTTTGCTTAAAAATTTTCGATAATTTGGGTCATTTGGATCGTTTTTATGTAAATTATACCTTTCAATTTCTAATGCCGAATCAGGTCTAGTAGAGGGATCGGTAAATATTAATCCACAAAGTTCGCACTCAAAGAATATTTTATCAAAATTTGATTTTAAGATGTTAAGCTGAGTTCCATCACAAAGCGTGCATTTAGTCATTATTTTTTAGGATAAAACACAGCAAACTTTTTGGTCAACTTCTGGATTCTATTTTCCAACGATAACTACTCGATTACAGCTTTAATATGATTTTTATTTAAGCTTTGTTTGTACTAATATAAAGTAGGTGTTTTTTATTAATTGTAACGCGAAGGCCGCGAAGGTCGCGAAGTAATTAAAATCTACTTCGTGTCCTTCGCGGCCTTCGCATTAATTTATTTTAAATAAGATCGTCCTCGTTAGCCAATGACGTTCTCAAGATAAACGATTTAATATGAAATTGTTAGCAATCTTAGCTGACTCAACAGCAGCATCCATATAGCCGTATTCTTCGCCGATGTGTGCCCCCGCAAAACAAATGCCCTGATGCGGGGTTCTTAATGAAGACAAAAGATCTTCTTGGTCAGGGGAAACTGCAATCCATGAGCCACCTTGATATGGATCGTTAGAGTTATACTCAAAAGAAGCAAACGAACCTAACCAACGATCCCGCAGCGAAGGAAATACAGTTAAAAGATAGTTAATTAAGATCTCGGGGTCGTTTTCCCAATCGCAGGCAGGGCCACCTCTAAGAAGAGCTAGAGTCTGTTCGGAACCTGACTTGTCTGTTGCTCCTGTGTTCCAAACAGTCCCACCTAATAGATCGATATATGTTTCGCCTGTTGGTAATAAAGCAGTGGTACTAGGCTTAAAACCAAAAAACATTTTAGTGCTTCTTCCGTATTGAATTCGTTTAATCGCATTAAGTTGGTGGTCAGGTAATCCAGATTTTGAAAGGTCAACATTTCGTAAACTTGGAAGGGGGGTCGCCAAAACAACTTTATCAGTTTTTACTGTACTGTTTGCAAAGGTTAACTCGTAACGTCCATCACTAAGCTGTTCAATAGCGATCAATGGATTGCCAGTTTGTATAAGTGAGTCAGTATTAATGGATAATGCTTTAATAACTTCACTGGTGCCACCTTTGACTAAAAATTGCCCGTAACCTGGACCATATATAGAAGGACAACGTGCGCTGATCTTGTCATATCCCATTTGCAAAAAACCAATTACGGACAACTCTGAAGCAGCGGCACCGTATTCTGTTTCGTGCACCATTAAAAAGGCAGACTTTACCCAGGCAGGGGCCTCCATCTCGTTTAAGTATTCTTTAACTGATAAGTGATTTAATTCTTGCACTCTAGAAGATCGTGCAAGAACTAGATCGTGGTCTTTTTTAATTAAGTCGACTATTGATTGAGATGCTTTTTGAAAATCTGCACCTGTATAGCTGATCCCATTTACAACAAAACTAACATCAGGTCCTGTTGAGGAATCATTGTAGATTTGGACTAAATCGACATCTAATAGCTTGCAAAGTCTCTGGATATGTTTATGTCCAGAATCAATATACTCAGCGCCTAGATCGATTCTACCAAGTCTTGGTACATCAGCTGTTTGAATTAAGCCTCCAGTCCTATTGGTGGCCTCATATATTGGAGCAGAAATATTATTTTTTGACGCAAGATAGCTTGCTGTTAATCCCGCAAGACCAGCACCAACAATCAATGAATCCAAATTTTCTACGGAACGTGTATCTGAAACTATGGCTGTCATTACACATAGAAAAGTATCATGAAGTCATTTTAAACTAAAGCAATATGTATGGTTTCAGTAATTATTAAGTTTTGTAATACTGTCGATCGACGATTTAAATAAGTAATCTTCTAAGGGCCACTCATGTATTCATCATCAGATATAAACTTGTCCCGTCCAGCATTTGAATTCTTGAAGCAACACAGAGAATCTGGAAAAACATTAGACGTATCTGGTAAGGAAGTTCCATTTCTTTCATTTTTTGAGCATGATACAGGGCTGATTATTTATGACGTTGTGCGAAGCATGGATGCAAAAGTAGGGCTGGAGCTTGGATTCGCCCACGGCACATCAGCACTCTATATTCTTCAAGGCTTAAAAGATAATGGTGGCGGAAATCTTGTCTCGGTGGATCCGTATGCAACATCAGGATTTCATGGCGTGGGATCAAAAAATGTCGAAAGAGCAGGCTTTGGGGATATGCATACATGTGTAGAGTTTGGCTCCGAAGTCGTATTGCCGCAGCTAATGATGAAAGGTCATCAATTTGATTTCATTTTTAATGATTCAAATCATATGTTCGATCAAACAATGCTAGAAATATATTATTCTCAAAAGCTACTAAAAGTTGGTGGCATCATGATGTTTGATGACTATACGTTCTCGTCTGTGAAAACTGCGTTGAACTTTATGGAGACTAATTTAAATTTCTCATTACATCCTGTGCACCATGATCCAAGTAGGGCCGATCTTATGAGACATTTTCGAGTACTTGTTAAAACTTCCCAAGACGACCGTGAATGGTTTCACTTTATACCATTCCATGTTGAGACAGAGGATCAAATGACTCCTAGGATGAAAAAATAAGCAACTGTCATGCCAGGTGTCAAAATAACCAAGTACCTTGGCCTTCTATTGCAAATTAGACCATGCACAAAAGTTATCCACAGGGTAGCCCTCAAAATTAGGCAAAAAAGTTGGATTAACCCCTAATTTTTGCCTAGTTTAGATTGATTATTGTGATTTCCTCTGACCTCCACTAGCATCATAACTGTAAGCATTTTTTTGGTTTTTTTGTATTTTTGTAGACCTTTATGAAATCTAATATAACTAACCCCGTACCTTTGTTAGCCCTTCGTGAGCTTGTTGTTTTCCCTCAGCAAGTTGTTCCACTTTTTGTGGGCCGTGAAAAAAGCGTAAAAGCAATCGAAGAGTCTCAGCGTGAAGGAAAATATATTCTTCTTGCAGCTCAAAAAGATGCTCGCACAACTAATCCAGGACAAAAGGATATTTATACAATTGGAACACTTGGTGAAGTTGTTCAGTTGATTCGTCTTGCAGATGGTCCAATCAAAGTTTTAGTCGAAGGAAAAATGCGCGCAAAAATTAAGCGCTATGTCCAAGAAGACGAATACATGTTGGTTGATGTTGAAGAGATCATTCCAAATGCAGAAGTGTCGACTGAGTTAAAAGCATTAATGCGATCTGTGTGTGTGACCTTTGAGAACTACGTAAAGCTTGGAAAGAAAGTAAACCCAGAAATGATTATGCAAGTTAATGCGATTGAAGATCCAAGTCGCTTAGCTGATGCAATCGTTGTTCAATTAAATATCAAACTAGAGGACAAGCAAGATATTCTTGAAACTATCGAGCCTCAAGAGCGCCTTGAGAAAATCATGGGCCACATGAAGAGCGAGATCGAAATCTTGCAAGTCGAGAAGCGAATTCGCAACCGCGTTAAAAAACAAATGGAGAAGACTCAGAAGGAGTACTACCTTAATGAGCAAATGCGTGCGATTCAAAAAGAGCTTGGCGAAAAGGATGATTTCAGAAATGAAATGCAAGAGCTTGAAGATAAGCTCAAAACTAAAGACATGCCCGATGATGCTCGCGAAAAATGTGAAAAAGAAATTCGCAAGCTTAAGATGATGTCGCCAATGTCGGCAGAAGCTACGGTTGTTCGTAACTATGTTGACTGGATGTTGTCTTTGCCTTGGAACGACGTAACTGATGATGAAATTGATATCGAAAAAGCCAGGGACGTCCTTGAAGATGAGCATTATGGTTTAGAAAGAGTTAAAGAAAGGATCCTTGAATATCTAGCTGTTCAAAAACTAGTTGGAAAATTAAAAGGACCAATTCTTTGTTTAGTAGGCCCTCCGGGTGTTGGTAAAACTTCTCTTGGTAAATCAGTTGCAAACGCTACGGGCCGTAAGTTCGTTCGTATCGCGTTAGGTGGTGTGCGTGATGAAGCTGAAATTCGTGGTCACAGAAGAACATATATTGGAGCTCTTCCAGGTAAGATAATACAGTCTTTAAAGAAAGCAGGTGCTTCAAACCCAGTGTTCTTGCTTGATGAGATCGATAAGATGTCGACAGACTTTAGGGGCGACCCATCTTCTGCGCTTCTTGAAGTTCTAGA